>NZ_JALKVM010000199.1:0-15397 GCF_057440575.1 Johannesbaptistia floridana | reverse complement strand
TCGGAAGAGAGGCGTGGTATAGTAATATACCCACCGACTCAAACAACTTAATGAGCAAAATAGCGAAATCTACATCTAAGCGTCAAAGATTTAAAATGCGTAAAGCCGCTAACGGAATTAGAGTTAAGATTAAAAACTTGGTGAAAGATTTACATAACAAAGTAGCTGCATTCCTGGTGAATAACTACAAAGTTATATTTCTGCCAACATTTGAAACATCTTCCATGGTTCTTAAATCAACAAGAAAGATTAACTCTAAATCAACTAGAAATATGCTGACTTGGAGTCACTACAAATTTGCCGAGCATTTAAAACAAATGGCCTTAAGAAAAAATGTTTTAGTTGTCAGGTGCAATGAATCTTACACATCTAAAACCTGCCCTAGCTGTGGTCATGTCCACGAAAAACTAGGAGGCAATAAAGTATTTAAATGCCGCGAGAGAAAACCTGCTCAAAATTGCCAGCCTTTACCAGTTAATGGTTTGGGGTCACAAATAACTTGTGAAGTGGCGGAGAGCGCCTCCCAATAACTCAAGATTATTGACCACAAAACAGCCTCTAAGGCGCTCTCCGCTTTCGCTGGCAATTTTGAGTAAGTTTATTGCACCCCTAACTGCAATTATCAGGCTCCAAGAGACGCAAACGGCGCTTTTAACATTATGTTAAAGGCTTTGTCGGCAACGACCTTCACTGTAACTAGTGACGCTATACTATTGACTGATTCAGCTAGTAATAGTTAGATTTGTCAAGGTTAAATGTTGCACATTACTTCCTTAGCTGCATATATATGCAATGTGCCTATAGCCTTAATTAGCTTTGTCGATCTGGATAGACAGTGGTTTAAATCAAAAGTTGGTCTTAATGTTAACCAAACTCCTCGTGATATCTCATTTTGTAATCACACTATTCTCGATCAGTCCACGATGATTGTAAATGATGCACTTCAAGATGAACGTTTTGTTAATAATCCTTTAGTTACTTGTACTCCCAATATACGCTTTTACGCAGGTGTACCATTAACTACTCCTAGGGGTCATTCACTTGGTTCTCTGTGTGTAATTGACCATCAACCAAAAGAATTATCAGAATCTCAGAGAAAAACTCTAGAAGCCCTAGCACGTCAGGTGGTAGCATATTAAAATTACGAAGGGTTTCTGCTCATTTAGCGGATGCTTTGGAAAAAATCAAGATTATGGAAGGTTTAGTGCCTATTTGTTCTTATTGTAAGGTATACGCAATGACCGAGGCTATTGGTCAAATGTGGAAAATTTTATTCAACAATATTATGATGTAAACTTTACCCATGGAGTTTGTCATGTCTGTATGCGAGAACATTTCCCTGATGTTTCTCAAATCTTGTTAGGAAAACAAGACAATGTAGACGGTAATCTTCTTATAGAAGATGAGTGTTATTAATTATCATCTTCGGCGCCACCAAGTAACTACCGCTACTAAAAATCCCAAGATCGGGACAATAACTAAAGCTAACCAACCAAGAATACCTGTTTGTATTAATGTTAGATTAATACGCCGATTTTGAGGTTGTTTGGGACTAATAGACAAAATAGCATCTTCGTCTCCAATTAACCAACTAACAGTATTGAGAAATACATCACTATTGAGTTGTTGGCTAAACCAACCATTAGTGGCAAAATTAGCATTACCGAAAATTACCAAACGAGAGTTATCACGAGTTAAGGCTACTCCTATATCTATAGGTCCTGGTATATCTTCTTGTTCATTAAATTCTATCTCCTCCTCATCTAATTGAGTTTCAGCCCAAGTTTGTTCCTCTGTGATTAATAAAGCCACCGCTTGAACATCTGGTAACTGTTTCGTACTAATTGGTCTAGCTAAATGATATATCGACATTTCATTGCCAAAGGCATCGGTAATTGGGTGGCTTCCGTATCTAGTGATGATTACTGTAGCTGGCCCAAAACCTACTAAGCTATTAGTATTAGAAACATCAATAACTAATCTTTCGTCTAGTTGTATCCCCCAATCTTTGAGCAATTCTTCTAAACCAGGATCTGTGTCTGGTTCTAACATCAGTAGTAATCTACCTTGTTTTTGTAAATAATCTCTTAATGCTTTGCTTTCTCCTGGTATCAGCTTTTTTTTAGGACTAACCAAAATTAAGCCTCTGGCATCTTCAGGAATTTTCGAGACTTTAGCTAAATTCAAAGTTTTCACTTGATAGCCAAGATTTTGTAAACTGTTGACTGCTTCTGATAACCCCCCAGCTACTTCCGTTAATTCCGGTTCCCCATGTCCTGTGATAAAATAAAGGGTGAAATTTGGTGGAATGCGATCAATGTTGGCGATCGCTGTAGTTAGTTTAGCTTCCAGGAGACGTTCTTCTTGACTAACTTTTTGTACTAATTTGCGTTGATTCTCATATTCTATATATACCTCTCCTGAAGAACTAATTTTAAATTGATTAGCTAGTTGTGGTTGCATTTGTGGATTTACAAACTCAAAGCTTAACTTGGGATTCTCACGACTATAATTAGTTAACAAGGCTTGATCTTCCGGATTAGCTTGTGCTTCAAATACCCAGATTTTTACTGGTTTTTCTAAACTGTTTAATACTGCTTGGGATTGAGGTGAGAGAGTATATAGTTGATTTTCTGTTAAATCAATTCTTACTTCATAACTAACTACTAAAAAATTTATACATACTAATATACCTATAAATATACTTGTGGTCACAATTGCTTTAGTACTTACTTTTGTAGAACGCTTCTGCCAAAATTTCTCAGTAATAGGAAGACGAGCTAATAACCAGATACCAAGCATGATTAAGCCTATAGCGATCAAGGAGTTAGGAATTGGTGGCGAAACTTGATATACTATCTTCAGGATTAATCCTATAAGTATTATTAGTAGTCCTAGTATATATAAATATCTAATAGGAAGATATATTATTAACCAGATACTAATCATTACTAAGCCTAAGATTATTAAGTAAAGAGGAATTGGGAACCAAATTTGATACACCATCCCTAATATTGACCCTAGAAGTATTATTAATAATCCTAATATATATAAATATTTTGAATATCTCATATTTGAGATTAACCGCCTAATATACTGCCACATCTATAATATGATCATTTTATAAACACTTAAATTTTTTCTATAGCAATTCCCATACTCATGAGTTACATTTTTTTTGTTCCTTGCTAATCCTTTAACCTTTCTCAGTAGACGGAAAAACGCTATATAAACAATAAAACACCCCTACCGATAGTAAGGGGCTTGACTGTTATTGTTCTTACTTTTGTAATTCATTAACTATCTCTGATCTGTAAATGCTGATGATTACCAAGCTCAGAAATTCATTTTTTATAGCAATTAAATAGTAAAAAACCTGCTGATAAGATTTTGACTATTTCTAAACTCCAGTAACCTTCATGTAGATACACCATCATTGGAGACATAATTTCTTGGCCTTCAAATAAATTTAGAGATATTCCTAACCCACTCATTTGAGGTGTTAATGAATAAGTATCTATCAGGGTAATTGCTAACAAAGTGACTGCTACTACAATTAATGGCACATTGATTTTTTGTTGCAAATATTGATAACTTAAAATTGCTGTCAGAATAATTCCAGCACAAATCAGTTCTATGTGGTTAAAAATGCCGAACATTAAATAACCAGCGCTGGCAAAACCCCCTTGAGTCATCATTCCCGCTGAAGACAAACTAGGAATAATTACTAAGTCTAAAATAGTTATTCCACTTATCCAAAAAGCCAAAGTTAAAATCGCAAATGTTGACCAATTTAGTGAGTAAAAATTACGATTAGAAGCTGTATTCATAAAATCACCTCAGATTTCTCTCTCTTCTACTAGCTTAACTTAGAAATCACCTCATTAATATCAATAAATGTTAAGTTATTTGTCTAGCTTTGTGTTGAATTTCTGTAATAGTAAAAACTGAAAGAAAATTGAGCCCTTGTGCCTGGTAAAATTCTTCTCCTCCCTGTTGGCGATCGACTAAAGCAATTACATCAGAAACTCGGTAACCCGCTTCTCGTAAGCGTTCCACAGCCTGCATCGCTGAACGTCCTGTGGTAACTACATCTTCTAACACAACAACCAGGGAATTATCTGCTAGGGATGGACCTTCTATATAAGCTTGAGTCCCATGACCTTTGCTTTGTTTGCGTACAATTAAACCTGGTATGGGTTTGTTTTCTAAAGCTGAAATCACACTTACTGCTGTAACAATGGGATCGGCGCCTAGGGTTAAACCCGCTACAGCCTGTGTGTTTGGGGGAAGCTTATGGAGCAATATTCGACCCACAGCTAAGGCACCTAAGGCACTTAAGGTGATTTCTTTACTATTGATATAATAAGTACTACGTTGTCCCGAGGAGAGAACAAAATCTCCCTCTTTGTATGCTTGTTGACAAAATAGGTCTAAAAGTAAAGCACGTAAATCGGTTAAATTAGCGTTGGCAAAAGTAGAAGTTAAGTTTGAGTACATTTTTCGGGTAATTAACAATTATTCAGTTAAAATAGTGTCAAGACATTATAAACATGAAAAAGCATTATGAAAAAGTCTTTAAGTTTCCTATTAACTTTAGCAACTTTAGTAGGTGTGAACGGAATGAGTAATTTTGCTCAAGCAGAAACCCTTGAATCTTTAGAGGGAAGTTCTACGAAACCATCTACCCAACAATCTACCCAAGCAACAGATAATATGGAACCTCTAAAAGAAGAATTTACTCAGACAGAAAGTATACAAGAACAATTTTATCGTGCTTACATTCAACATAGTGGTGATTTTTTTAGAAGTGTTTCTGTTCCCAATCAGTTTAATATAATTTTGGGATACGACCAATTTCCTGAAAATCAGATTGCCAAAGATGCCTCTATACTGGAAATTTTAACGAAGGATTATTTACAACAGATGACTATATCTGAACCTCTGAGAACTAGAAACTTACCTAATCCCTATCAAGAGTCTATACTGACCAATCCTGGTTATATTGAACCCCTTACTCCTTGATGTTCTGTGAGCAGATCGGAAAACCAAGATTTTGAAAGTTTTTAGGGCATTAAACTTATAATATATAATGCCCTTCAATCCAGGGTGCAGGAGTTGAACCTGCCTCGCACAAATTATGAGTTTGTTGCCTAAACCGCTCGGCCAACCCTGGTTAAGTAAGATTTATTAACTCACTTTTATTATAATAGCATAAAAGAAAGTAAATAAAACATTAAGTTGAATAAAAAAAATATGAATTCTCTGAAAAGCAAAATCAACTTGACTTTCTGCTTGATCCTAGCTTGGTTAGGTTTGATTATCGCCTTGGGGACAGCCTCAGGGATATTCTCCTATAAGATTGGCCAAAAATCATTATCACAAGTACAAGATCCAGAAATCAAACGGAATCAATCTTCAGGGGTAAAATCAGTAAATAATCAAAAGTTAATCTCCGAACAAGAGGTGCTGCTGAAGGTAAATAATTATATAGAATTGCAAAAAAATCAATCAATTGAGACTAGTACTGAATCAAAAACGGAGAAAGTGTCTGGATCTAATGAAATTTAACTTATTTTTAGCTATCATAAAGTTTTTTACTTTGCTGAGGTACAAGAAACTAAGGCAAAAAATAAGGGAATATGTGCTTCATAAATGTGAAACCTGGGGAAAAAAAACTATGTTCGTTTCTAAGGCAGGATAATGAACACAGCGATGGCTACCTCAGATATATTATTAAGGTTATTATCTGTATTTTTATTGATTGCTATTAATGCTTTCTTTGTAACGGCAGAATTTTCAATTGTTTCCGTAAGAAGCTCAAGAATTACACAATTGGTGGCAGCAGGAGATCTCCAAGCCCAAACAGTTCAATCTTGGCAGCGCAGTATTGATCGCCTACTTTCTACTACTCAACTAGGTATTACACTGTCGAGTTTGGCTTTGGGTTGGATAGGAGAAGATACTATGGTGGTTTTTGTGCAAATGTTAATCTCGAAGATTCCTCTAAATTCTGAGATGACCACAATAGTTGCCCATTCTCTGACCATACCTATAGCCTTTTTGATAACTGTTTATCTGCAAATTGTCTTGGGAGAGTTATGTCCTAAATCAGTAGCTCTATTATACTCAGAAAAACTGGCGCGAATTTTAGGGGCACCTAGTATGGCGATCGCTCGTTTGTTTAACCCTCTAATCTGGATTTTAAATCAATCTACTCGCTATCTACTCAAATTACTCGGCATTGAATATACAGGTCAAAGATGGTATAACCAGGTAACACCAGAAGAACTAAGACTGATTATCAATACAGCCAGAGAATCCACAGGATTAGAAGTAAAAGAAAGAGAACTACTCGAAAATGTGATCGAATTTGGTGACGTTCAAGCCTATGAAGTGATGGTCCCAAGAACTGAATTAAGGGCAATTGCTAAAACAGCTACCTATAAAACTTTACTCGAAGAAGTAGCAAAGACTCGCCATTCTCGTTATCCTATGACCGGAGACTCTCTCGATGATATCCAAGGGATGATTGATTTAAAAGATCTCGCCTCCCCCCTAGCTGAAGGGGAATTAACCTTTGATACACCTCTAGAACCTTGGATGAAACCAGTACGATTTTTACCAGAATCAACTCTTCTTAGTGATTTATTAAAACTCATGCAGCGATCTGGTCTGAAAATGGTTATGCTATTAGATGACTATGGTGGTACTTCGGGTTTAGTAACTCTACAAGATCTCGTCTCAGAAATAATCGGGGATCAGCGAGACAGAAATAATCGCACCGAATCTGAAATAGAAATCTACGACGAACGTACATTTTTAGTCAAAGCGCAAATAAATTTAGAAGATCTTAACGAGTTTTTGGGGTTAGATTTTCCTTTGACTGATGAATATCAAACCTTAGGAGGATTTATTTTATACCAATGGCAAAGAATTCCCAACCAAGGAGAAGTTCTTAACTACCAAAATCTAGAATTGACTATAGAAAAAGCTTCAGGTCCACGTTTAGATCTGATCCGTATTCATCGCCGAGTCTCTCCTCCCGAATTAAGTAAAAATAATGGGCAAGCCGCCGAAGAATCAATCTCTAGCAACGGCGATCTCCCTTAATTATTTCTGGTTAAATCAATGAAATTAATAGTAAATATTCTTGCTATCTGCCGTAAAGAACTCTCTAGCTATTTTGCTTCTCCCTTAGCTTATAGTATTGCTGGCATTTTTTGGTTAATTTCTGGTTACTTTTTCGTGTTTATTCTCTTTGAAGAAGGCGGTATTCTTCAAGAAGTCGCTAAAAGAGAACAAATGGGATTGACTCTACCTCCCATTGATGTGGCTTATATCTTCTTCGGAGATTTTTTTAATATCATGGGTACTTTGATTCTCTTTATGTTACCTTTGCTTTCTATGGGTTTATATGCTGAAGAAAGAAGACTCGGGACTCTGGAACTGTTGTCTACTTCTCCTCTTAGTAACCTGGCTGTGGCTATTGGTAAACTGCTAGGAGTAGTTATATTTTTTTTTACATTAATCATACCCATAGTAATTTATGAAATGATTATCTTGAATGCCACCAATCCACCATTTCCCCCCATGATTAGACTTCTAGCCTATTTAGGCTTAATGTTATTAGCAACTGCGGTTTTATCCTTGGGAATGTTTATCTCTTCTCTAACTCAAAGTAATTTGATAGCTGCTTTATTTACCTTTGCTGTAGTTCTAATACTCTGGATAATTGATTTAATTGGCAATAATTTAGGAGGCGTTTTCGGGAAAATCATTGCTCATTTATCTCTACTCAAGCACTATGATAATTTTATTCGAGGAATTTTTAGTACTAGTAGTCTAATTTTATTACTTAGCTATATAATTTTAGGGATATTTTTAACTACCAAGTCTATTGAGGCTTTACGATATGATCGTTAAAAAAGCTTTAAATTTTCCCAATTAACGAAGGTCGAATTCCTAAAAGCTGACTTGTTGCCAGAATTCTATTGACCAGGTCACTATAATTAGGTTATTCTCATTCAAGAACAAAAAGATAATCAGGGCGTGAAGTTAAATCATTGAATGCATATTGCTTGGTTAGGAAAAAAATCACCTTTTTGTGGTAACGTAACTTACAGTAAAGAAATAACAAAGGCTTTACTAGAAAGGAATCATCGAGTTAGTTTTTTACATTTTGCCGAAGAAAATTCTCATTTATCAATCAATGGCGACTGTAAAGAAGTACCTCTACCATTTATTTATAAGTCCCAAGTCTACACAATTCCTACTTTACATTCTAGTAAAGTACTAAAACAATCTCTTCAGCAACTGCAACCGGATTTAGTTCATGCTTCACTAACTTTATCCCCTCTAGACTTCTTATTACCAGAAATATGTCAATCTCTTAACCTTCCTTTAGTAGCGACATTTCACCCGGCTTTTGATCAACAAAAATTACGTAATTTTAAAGCTAGTACTCAATTTCTGGCCTATCAATTGTATGCTCCATTTTTAGCTCAATATGACCGAGTCATCGTGTTTTCTCGTCTTCAAAGAGACCTATTAATCAAAATGGGGGTTAACCCAAAAAGACTAGTAATTATTCCCAATGGAGTAGATACAATTAAATATTCTCCGGGAGTTTCCACAATTAAACAAGAGTTAAAAGCTAAACATCTTTTTGTTTATCAAGGGAGAATTGCTACAGAAAAAAATATTGCCGCTTTACTCAAAGCTTGGAAACATTGCCAACTTGGCGAAGAAGCTAAATTAGTAATGGTGGGAGATGGAACTTTGGCACCTTGTTTAAAACTAAGTTATGGTGAAGCTGATGGGGTTATCTGGTTAGGTTTTGTTGATGATGAACAAAGACGCATCGAAATTCTGCGGGGTGCTGATGTTTTTATCCTCCCCTCTTTAGTAGAAGGTTTATCACTATCTTTACTAGAAGCTATGGCTTGTGGAGTTGCCTGTGTGGCGACTAATACTGGCGCCGATGGAGAAGTAATTGAAGGAGGAGCGGGAGTAGTGCTTGATACCAAAGAAGTTACTACACAATTAAAAACTTTATTACCTATATTACGAGATCAACCAGAACTAATTAAATCTCTACAAATAAAAGCTAGACAAAGAGTATTAGAACGTTACACCCTTAGTAATAACATTACTCGTTTAGAAAAAGTATATACTGAAGTATTAAAAGATCGTAAATTTCAGTTCACTCATTTATCTTAGATTGTAATTTTATGAGCATCACCCGTACTATTTGTCTCGGCTTTCTGACACTAATTACTATTGGAACTTTTTTATTACTATTACCAATTTCTACTAGTTCTGGAGACTGGAATGATCCCATTATTGCTTTATTTACAGCAACTTCTGCTGTTTGCGTTACTGGACTAAGTATCGCCGACACTGGTACTTACTTCTCTTTTTGGGGAGAATTATTTATCTTAGTATTAATTCAAGTTGGTGGTTTGGGTTATATGACTACCATGACTTTTTTAATTTTACTCTTTAAAAATCGTTGTGATTTAAGACAAAAACTAGCTCTTGGTGAATCTTTTGACCGTCCTTTTTTACAAGGGAGTAATAACTTATTAATTTCGATTCTCGCCACCACTGTTGTGTTCGAGTTAACTGGAACTTTTTTAATGCTTTATCACTTTCTCTTTGTACAAGAATATGAGTTTAAACAAGCTCTATGGTACTCTACTTTTCATAGTATTAGTGCTTGGAATAATGCAGGTTTTAGTCTCTTTTCTGATAGTCTCTCTAGTTATCGCTCTTCTATTTTAATCAATATAACTATTTCTATGCTGGTAATTTTTGGTGGTCTTGGTTACCAAGTAATTATCACTATGTATGTTTGGTTTATCAGTCTTTTTAAACAAAAAACCGATAGATTTATTTTTTCTCTTAATTTTAAAGTAGTAACTAGTACTACTTTGTTGTTGTTACTTTTGGGTACTGTGTTGTTTTTCTTTTCTGAGCATAGAAATATTGATACACTCGCTCCCTTAACCATATCAGACAAGATTTTAGCGGCTTGGTTTCACTCAATGACAACTAGAACCGCGGGTTTTAATACTATTGATATTGGCGCTATGACTACTGCCAGTTTATTTTTAACTATGGCTTTTATGTTTATCGGCGCAAGTCCTGGCGGCACTGGTGGAGGTATTAAAACTACTACGGTGAGAATCTTATTCAATGCTACTCGTTCTGTGCTAAAAGGGCAAGAAGAGTTGGTAATGTATCGTCGGGAAGTGCCGATATCTCTTATTTTGAAAGCCACGGCGGTGGTTTTTGGCTCTCTAACTATGGTAGTGATAACTACTCTACTAATTTCTATATTTGAAGGAAGAGGAGTTAATTTTATTGAAATTTTATTTGAGTCAATTTCTGCCTTTGCTACCGTAGGTTTATCTACAGGCATCACAGCCAAATTATCTTCTCTATCCCAACTAGTTTTAATTTTTACTATGTATGTCGGTCGCGTAGGGGTTATACTTTTTATGGCAGCAATTGTTGGGGAAACTCGTCCCAATATCGTGCAATATCCCTCGGAAAATTTGTTAGTTGGTTAAATTGATTGATATACCCATAAATAAGCTCAAAATAAGGTAAATAATGTGGTTAATTTAAGCTCTCTGAAAATATTTAACAACATGCGCCGAGACCTTCGCAGACAATTTGCGATAATCGGCTTAGGTCGTTTTGGTCGTTCTGTGTGTCAAACTCTACATAGTCTCGGTTATGAAGTAATCGGTACCGATATAGATGAAAAGAGAGTAGCTCAAGTTTTACAAGATCAACAGGCTTCTAATGCAGTCCAATTAGATTCTACACAGCCAACTGCTTTAAAACAAGCAGGAATTTTTGAGTTTGATACAGTAATTGTGGCGATTGGAAATTATTTACAAGAGAGTATCGTGACTACTCTCAATCTCAAAGAAGCAGGAGTAGAACAAGTGGTAGCTAAAGCTTCTTCGGAAATTCACGGCAAGTTACTCAAAAAAGTAGGCGCAGATCTAGTGATTTTTCCAGAACATGACGCAGGCAAAACTTTAGCTTATACTTTGACAAAACCAGCAATTCTTGACCGCTTTGAGCTAGATCCTGAACATAGCATCGTAGAAATTGCTGTACCTTCAGAATTTCATAATAAAACTCTCGCTGAATTAGAAATTCGTAAGCGTTACGGCTTAAATATTATAGCGGTGGCAGATTTGACAGACAAAGAGAAATTTGTGATTACTCCACCTCCAAATCAATATCTCTATGAAGGACTAACTATGGTAGTAGTTGGTTCTAATAAGGCAATCAAAAAGCTACCAATATAAAACGAAAAGATGAATATGAGTCAAAAGAAAATACCGATATTAGACCTCACTCAACAATATCAAAACATCAAAGGGGAAATAGATGAGGCGATCGCTCGTGTACTTACCTCGGGTCAATTTATTCTGGGTTCTGAGGTTAAGCAATTTGAAGAGGCAGTGGCTAACTATCTAGGCGTAAAACATGCTATTGGCGTTAATTCTGGGACAGATGCCTTGATGATTGGCATGAGGGCTTTAGGAATAGCCCCGGGAGATGAAGTGATTACTACTCCCTTTTCCTTTGTAGCTACGGCTGAATCAATTAGCAATATAGGCGCTGTACCCGTATTTGCAGATATTGATCCCCATACTTTTAATCTTGACCCTCAAAAGATTTTAAAGGCTATTACTAAAAAAACTAAAGCCATCATGCCTGTCCATCTCTATGGCTGTCCCGCTGCTATGGCAAAAATTACAGAAATTGCTCATCAATACCAACTGTTAATTATAGAAGATTGTGCCCAGGCTTTTGGCGCCCGCTATTATGCTGATTGCTACTCCTGTCAAGATGATTGTCAATCTACTACTAGAGAAAACCTCACAGGTAAGTATGTAGGGACAATTGGTCATCTCGGCGCTTTTTCTTTTTTTCCTACTAAAAATCTCGGTGCTTATGGCGATGGCGGCTTGATTGTTACAGATGATTCTTCCGTGGCTGAATTAGCTTCTATGTTGCGTGTACACGGTAGCAAGCATCGATATCGTAATGAGATACTTGGCTACAATTCTCGCTTAGATAGTCTACAAGCTAGTATCTTGAGGGTCAAACTTCCCTACGTTGATACCTGGAATCAAAAAAGATACCAAGTTGCTAGTAAATATAATCAACTCCTCCAGGATATTCCTGAAATTATTACTCCTAACCTGGAAAAAGGTCATGTATTCCATCAATATACTCTTAAAATTGCCGAACACAACCGAGATCCTCTTCAAGAATATCTTCATACCTTCGGTATTAGCAGTATGACTTATTATCCTGTTCCTTTGCACCAATTGCCTGTTTATGCTAACCAATATCCTCAATTTTCTGTGAGCGAGTTATTGGCTACTCAGGTTTTGAGTTTGCCTATTTGGCCTGAAATTAGCAGCGAGACGATTGAAACCGTCTGTGGGACTGTGTTTGAGTTCTTTAAATCCTAATCTCTTTTGATAAATATGTAAAGTTATGTAACGAAAATGCTGTCAAAATGGTAAAACAGCTTGACAGAAAAAAAAAAGCACGTTATTCTAAAAATCAATACCCGGGTACAAGAAGTAAAAGTTAAAATGCAAGAAAAGCAAAAAATAACACTGTACATTCCACCAGGTTTACACCGTCAACTGAAAATAAGATCAGCAATAGACTCAGAATCTATGTCAGCATTAGTAGAAAAAGCAGTAAGCTTTTATATAAAACACTCTGACATAGTAGAAGAAACCGGAGGAAATAATCACGGAAAAACTCATCAAGTACACGTTTGTCCAGAATGTAATGCCGCAATGGTATTAAAAGAAGGGGAAATGGTATCACTGAAAAATCAACCCAGTGTAATAGAGGAGGGTTTTCCAATAGAAATAACCGAAACGGTTAATAACAAGAGTAAAGCCGAAAATAAAGCCCAACAAAGTCAGGGCGAAAGTAAAGGAAACGAAAGTAGACTAACAGAAACAAAAGAACAAGAAAAACTTGTTCACTGCTAAGTAAATAATACTAAGTAAAGTAAGTAACTTTAAGTAAGTAATACTAAGTAGATGACCATCAACAACAGCGAAATCAATGGAAAAGCCGTTTAGAGCAGGGTCGATGATATGAAAGAAGAACTAAGTGTACTAATAGAAGCGCAATATCCCTTAATTTATCTTGTAACCTCGGAAGAAGAACGAGCAGAGCATGAAATAAATAAAATAGCGCAAAAAATAAATCAGCATCGACGTATGTATGTGTGGACGGTAACCCATGGAATCGTTGAATATGGTCAGCCGAAGCAGACAACCCAGCACAATACTGTTTCACCAGAAGCAGCAATAGAGTGGACAATTAGGCAAAGAGACCCGGGAATATATGTATTTAAGGACTTACATGCCTTCATAGAAGCGCCACCGACAACACGCTGGTTAAGAGATGCGATCGCCAGTTTCAAAGGAACAGAAAAGATTATAATTTTGATGTCGCCTTTGCAAAGCGTACCCATAGAACTTGAGAAGGATACAGTAGTTTTAGACTTTCCTTTACCCAATATGGGAGAATTAAATCAAGTTTTATCCAATCAATTGGAGAAAACTCAATTGGAGAAAACAAAAGGAAAGCGCACCACTACCGAAGTTAGAGAAAAGCTTCTCAAGGCAGCTCTAGGATTGACTAAAGACGAAGCAGAAAAAGTTTATCGTAAAGCACTGGTAAAAGCAGGACGCTTAACGGAATCAGAGGTAGAGATAATTCTTACTGAGAAAAAACAATTAATTCGTCGTAATGGTATTTTAGAGTATATAGAAGAAGATGAAACCATAGATAGTATAGGTGGTTTAGAGGAATTAAAGCGCTGGCTTAAACAAAGAGCAGATGCTTTTACAGAAAGAGCGAGAGAATATGGACTACCTCAACCCAAAGGAATGCTAATTCTAGGTGTACCAGGGTGTGGTAAATCGATGATCGCCAAAACAACCTCTAGGTTGTGGGGATTACCCATACTACGTCTAGATATGGGCAGAGTATATGATGGCTCAATGGTGGGGCGATCTGAAGCGAATCTGCGTAACGCGCTGAAAACAGCCGAATCTATCTCACCAGCAATACTCTTTATAGATGAACTAGATAAAGCTTTTGCCGGGGGTACAGGTTCAGCAGATTCAGATGGAGGAACATCTAGTAGAATCTTCGGCTCTTTCTTAACCTGGATGCAAGAGAAAACATCACCAGTATTTGTAATGGCAACAGCCAACCGCGTCGAAAGACTCCCAGGAGAGTTTTTAAGAAAAGGACGCTTTGACGAAATATTCTTTGTAGATCTTCCAACACCACAAGAAAGGGAAGACATATTCAATATTCACCTAGCTAAACGTCGCTCAGATATTAGCCGCTTCGATATAGCACAATTAGCTAAGGTGTCAGAAGGTTTCTCTGGGGCAGAGATAGAACAGGCGGTAGTAGCAGCAATGTATGATGCTTTTGCTCAAGACCGTGAATTTAGTCAACTTGATATCATTGCAGAAATCAAGGCGACTCTACCTTTGTCCCGGACAATGACTGAGCAGGTTAGCGCCCTAAGAGATTGGGCCGGACAGAGGGCGCGTCCTGCCTCAGCCTCCGTCGCTGAATACCAGCGATTGGAGTTCTAACAGGCTTTCTACTGTTGACTTACACAGCAGAAAGGCTAGCGACTTGCTAGCAGTTTCAAAACCATAAAAACAAACGTTGTTGTTTAAATTCATTCTATCAGGAGGAAATCTCAATGTCCCACTTCAGCACTCTTCGTACTAAAATCACCGATGCTGAAATTCTTCAAGCTTCCTTGCGCGACCTAGGAATCAGTGTTAAAAATGAAGCTGATGTCCGTGGTTACAATGGTCAACGAGTTCGTGCTGAAATCGTTGCAACTTTAGAAGGAGATTACGATTTAGGTTGGTCTCGCAATAGTGACGGTTCCTTTGATCTTATCGCAGATCTTTGGGGTGTTGCTAAAAAACACAATCAAACTGAATTGATTAACTCTATCAACCAAAAATACGCAGTAAACAAAACTCTCTCAGAAGTTAAGCAACGTGGACTGCAAAATGCTAACGTTAAAGTCGTTGTTCAGTAAGAGCAATCTAATAAACTGATTTAAATAAAAAAATGGGTTAACCCAGTCTCGGGTGACCCTTTTTTTTATGCTTTACTTGGTTAATCATCTCTTTTCCCTAGATTCGCTACACTACAAGGGGAAAGTGTAACTAAATAAACAGAAATTTCTTGTTGAAAAATATATGGTTGAGAAAAATTACTGAGAGACCAGTCAACATCCCACCACTATAATCGGAGTACCGATTATAGTGGGGGCTTGCAAAAG
>NZ_JALKVM010000198.1:0-2260 GCF_057440575.1 Johannesbaptistia floridana | reverse complement strand
CAGCTTTATCTAGTATTGCTGCAATGCGTTTTTGTTCTTCTAGGGGAGGTAGGGGAATAATCATTTTTTTCAAATGGCTAGGTCCATAATTTTGAATAGCTGTACCCCTTGAAGCCTGTTCAATTTGCCTTATATATAGAGGAGATTTAATAAACCATTTAAGATAAAGACGATTTAAGATTTTTTCATCAATAGGACGAAATCTAATCACACTTGTATTTAACATTATGGGTAAATCATCTGACCTTATTTCAGCGAATTTACCGAGAGTTCCTGAACTAGAAACTACATAATCACCTGCATCAAGTAAAAAATGTTCATATTTATTTTCAAATTCTTCTAACTTAATAAATTGACAAATACTTTTATCTATAAAACCTTCATCTGTAAAAGTTCTAATATTTAAAAAAGGAATTCCTCTAAAACCATACTGCCACTTTCTTATACCAGGTCCCTCTTGGAAATAAACAACATCTTGTAAAGAAACACATTTAAAAGGAGTGGAAATTTTCATAACATCGCCTCCAACGCCTGTAAATTCTCTCTTATTTCATCCTCTAGACACATCAACTGCTGCAAAATCACCCTCAAAGACTCCTACTCCTTATAGGGATTGATAGACAAATTATAACCAATCGCTTATATTTAAATTTTAACTTTTTTTGATTTAATCAAGCTCTTAAAATTTTAACTTTTTTTGATTTAATCAAGCTCTTAAAATAGAGACCAGATAATTGTAGATAATTGTAGGGTGCGTTAACGTGCGTGTAACGCACCATTAATCATCTCGTATCCACAAGATAATTTGGTGCGTTACGCGCGGAGCGCGGTTCACACCCTACTCTGATTTGTTTTGGTTATCAAAAGCAACTTGTAGGGTGCGTTAACGTGCGTGTAACGCACCATTAATCATCTCGTATCCACAAGATAAGTAGGTCGGCAAAATTTAAGTGTAAAATGTGAAAATAGTCAAAATTAAGCGATCGCTATATACAGAGTTGATTACACCAATTCACAATTTATAAACTTTTTAATGTTTATTTATACCGACCTACTTAATTTGGTCGCGTTTCACACCCTACTCAGGGCCCAACCTACAACCTACAGGCTACCTTCAAAACTCATTACTTATTACTCGTTACTCATTACTCATGTTTGGTGCGTTACGCTCACGCTAACACACCCTACAACTCTACAGGCTACGTACAGGCTACCTTCTTACTCATTACTCATTACTCGTTACTCATTACTCATCATGTTGGGTTATCTCCCTGCCCAACCTACAGGCTACGTACAGGCTACCTTCAAAACTCATTACTTATTACTCGTTACTCATTACTCAACTAACGGTGCGTTACGCGCGGAGCGCGGTTCACACCCTACCCTTCAGTTAACCGGATTTAGTTGATTATCTCCTACTCACAAGATAATTTGGTGCGTTACTTAGATCAAAGCACCAGTTTATAGTATAGCAAGCTCGCCAATAGATGTTGACAAAAATGATGAAAAGCCCCCCTTGGTAAGCTATGCTTTATAAACATCTTTCTTAACATAAAACTTGACAAAAACCGCAACTTGTGGGTTTGTGCTTTTTTAGATTTTGTTTAAGAAAATAATGTATAGCAATATACATTTTATCCACAACTTAAGTAATTTTACTTAAAACCCCTCTCCCTGCTCCCGTGCTCCGGTGCTCCCTGCTATACAAGGGTTTTAGAGTTGCTTATAAAGGATAGCGCAGGTTCGGGGGGTTGGGGGGAAAAGTTAGTGATAAATGTTGTTAACACCACTGCGGTCACTGCTATATCTCATATCTTGCACCTTAAAATTAGGTAAGATTTCAGAAGCAAAAGCAGCAGAACTTCTCAATTTGACGGTGGCAACCTCAGATCTTGCATCTTTATCGAAAGTTACTTGTGGTGGTTGAGTAATGAGTAATGAGTAATGAGTAATGAGTAAAAGAATTGATCCTAACCACTTAAAAATTGATTTTCGCCTGTGGGCCTATTTAGTACTTTTGTTCTGGTGCAAGATATGAGGCAACCCTACGGTTGCGTCGTCTTGAAAATGAGGTTTATGCGATCGCTTAATGGAACGATTCTTGATGCAACAGCACTCATTGATTTTCACTCTGTTATACTCATATCTTGCACCAGAACTTATGTACTAAATTAACCTCAGAAAAAGTTCATTTCTCTTTAGCCTATATCTTGCAAAGGTATACCAATTTTTAAGCGTTGAGCATCAATTCTTTAACTCA
>NZ_JALKVM010000197.1:0-15713 GCF_057440575.1 Johannesbaptistia floridana | reverse complement strand
TGCTCCGGTGCTCCCTGCTTTCTCAAAATAAATATGTTTGATTCAAAACCTACGCAGTATTGAGACGGGGTTGGGGGGAATAGGGGGAATATGGTTAACGAGAGAGTCGATTAAACCTGTAGAAGAAAGTTATCAGCAACTTAAACAGTTTACCGCCGATGCTTCCCATGAATTACGAAGCCCTCTAACAGTTATTAGGACTTCAGTAGAATTGATGCAAACCCCTAGGAGACAAAGATTATAGAGAATTAACCATAAAGGACATTTTTCCTTAAAAATTAGTACATAAGTTCTGGTGGAAGATATGAGTAATATCCAGGGCTGTTTCATTCTCTCTGGTCAAAATCAGGCGATCGCTGACTATAGCAATTCTCATACTGGTGAGAAAGGTTATCCTTTTGAGGCAGGAGGCAGGAGGCAAGAGAGGCAAGAGAGGCAAGAGAGTTAGGTACAACCTCATGAGTCCGAAAAATGCTATAACTAATTAAACGGACTTGATATAAGTAATCGCTTCTTAACTCTAATTAAATTCACCACAAATAATTAAACTAATATAACCATTTTCTGGTGAACTAGTTTCCCAAATAAAACCATTATTACCATCTCTAGTCAATTGAGATACGTCATCAGGGTTATCAGGATGCCAGAGTTGAGTTTCATAGTTTGTGAGTACTTCTCCCTTTTGTTCACAATAGTAAGTTGCAACCTCTCTAGCAGTGCTATCATTACAATCTACCTCACCATTAGTATCTTTGATGCAATCACTGATTAATCTACCTTGATTTGAAGTGGGATTTAACTGTTTAAACCCTGCCCAAGTTGATGTTGAAAGGAAAAGAAAACTATTCATCAGTATGAGATATAATGGTATTTTTATATGGTTCTCGTTATTTTTGCCTGACATTGGGTTCAATTTTTTATTTTAATGTCTATTTTATGATAACTGACTAGTTTCTAACCAATTAATCAAAGCTATGGGATCTGCTATTGGGACTACTCGACTATCACCGAGTATAGTACATCCTGTTAGTCCTGGTGGCAGAGGCAAAACTAACTCAAAGCTACGAATAGTTACTTCTTGTTCACCCCAATAACTATCCATTTCTAAAGCAAAAAGAGAATGTCCCTGGCTAATAATCAGGGCGATTGGTTGATTAATAATAGGGTATTTATTTCTGGGTGATTTGGGGGGAATTCGGTTGAAATTTAACCATTTCTTGAGACTAAATAGAGGTATTACTTCTCCATCCCAATTTATTGATTTTTGTCCAGTTGTTTCGATAATTATTTGTGAAGAAATAACTATCATTTCTTTTACCAAGTTAATAGGTACAGCCATGAGCATTTTACCACTCTCTACTAACAAAACTTTGACTATTGAGAGGGTATAGGGCACCAATATTGTCAAAGTTGTGCCTTGATTCAATTCTGTAGAGATTTTAATATCACCTCTGACTTGCTGTAGTTGACGACGCACAATATCCATTCCTAAACCTCGACCAGATAATTCTGTTATTTTAGAGGCTGTAGTAAAACCTGGTTTAAAGATTAAATCTAGTAACTTATCTTCACTTAGATTTTCTTGTGGCACTTTTTCTCGAATTTTTTCTAAATTAATTCCCATTCCATCATCTTTAACAGTAATCATAATTAAATCGCCTCTTTGGGTAGCGACAATTTCAATAGTCCCTATTTCAGGTTTTCCTAAAGCTATACGCTCTTCTGGAGTTTCTATACCATGGTCAAAAGCATTACGCACTAGATGAACTAAAGAATCTTTGATGGTGTTGAGAATAGTTCTATCTATTAAGGTTGATTCTCCCTCTATAACTAAATTAACAGGTTTTTGATATTTGATGCTCATTTCCCTAATTGCTCTCGGAAATGATTTAACTACATCAGAAAAAGGACGCAATCTCAATTCTATGCAGTTTTTTTGTGCTGCGCTAGAAGTGCGAGATATTCCCTTGGCAGCTTTTTGAGTTAAATCAAGATTGATTTCTAACTCTCCAGTAACTTCTTGAATTTGCCCAATCACTTCCTTTAGGTTTTGAACTAGAGGAGGAATATCTGTATATTTATCTATCTCTAAAGCATCCCAATTATTAAGACCTAAATTGGGCTTAGAAGAATTAGTAGCCGAAACCATTTCTTGAGGGGAGTTATCATAGATACTTTGCACAGAGTGATAAGATGAATCTAAAACATTTACTCTTGTTTTGAGTAATTGTACTAAGCTAGATAGTTGTTGTAACTGTAGGTTTAATCCATTTCTCTCAATGGCTAATTCTCCAAGTAATTCTTCTATTTGAGCTAGTTTAGCTGCTGAAACTCGTAGTTGTTGATTTGAGATATTGTCTGACTCAGGTTGAGGGTTTTGAGTTATTAGATGAGGTTGATTATTTGAGACAATTTCTGTGATTTGGGAAATATTTTTGAGTTGATTTTCTGAGATAGTTTCAACTATCTCTAGAGAAACTGCTTCTGTGGCATCTGAATCTAGGTCAAGATTAGTTGGTAATTGAGAAAATTGTTTTTGGATGATTAAACTTTGGGATTCTCTCCATTTTTTGATAACTCTAGAGGCGATATCCCCTATATTTTCTGGTGGAGTTGCTGCAATTTTCTCTTGACTCAAGGCACATAGAGACTGAAATGCTGGCAATTCTAGCATTTCTCCCAGTCCGCCTAATTCTTCAGAGGCTAGTTTTAACTCAGATTTAATACAGGCTTTATCTTCCTCACTATCAATTAATGATTCTAGTCTGTGTAAACAGTTTTCCACTTCTGTTTCAAACACAATCACCTTCATATCCTCTTCAGACATCCCGGTGTTAGTTGATTTTGGGCTTGAAGAATGCACTCCTAGTTGTGATTTTGCTTGGTCTAGAAGAGGTTTTACTATTTCTTCTAACCATTGTAGATTGATGTTTTCTACTCCTTGGCGATATTCTTCTATACAATTTCCTAGACAGTCCAGTATCCCTAACAATAATTGTTCTGTTTCTACTTGTATATATTCATCTCCAGAATGTAGAGAATTAAAACAATCTTCGAGTTGATGAGCTAATTTACTAAGAGTTATGAAATTCATCATACCAGCTCCCCCTTTTATCGAGTGAAAGCTACGTCTAATACTCTCTAATTTATCTACACTGAGGGGGTGACTAGCAATACCGAGTAGTTGAGACTCAATATTCCTGAGATGGTCTTCTGCCTCGTCTAAAAATTGCAGCCGAATCTGTTGTTCTTGATATGAGTACATAATCTTACGTTGTTACTCACTGTTTATAGGTTTCTACTGAGTTTTGCATTTCCTTGGCTATAGCTACAGTTTCTTCTAGAGATTTAGAGATTGTCTGGGATTTTTTCGATGTTTCACTAGATATTTGTGCAATTTCTTGCATTAATTCTGTTAACATTTCAGAGGTTACCTTTTGAGATACAGTAGCTTGAGAAATAGTTGCCACTAGTTGGTCAATTTGTTCAGACTCAGCTACAATTTCTCTGAGATTTTCTTTTGCTTGGGTAACCAATTCTGTTCCTTCTACTACCTCTGCTGTACCTATTTCCATTGCCTCTACCACCTCAGTAGTTTCTAATTGGATTGTGGCTACTATCTGTTCAATCTCTTGAGTCGCTGTAGATGATTGTGTTGCTAATTGTCCTACCTGTTCTGCTACTACGGCAAAGCCTCTTCCTTCTGCTCCAGCTCTTGCTGCTTCAATACTAGCATTTACTGCTAATAGATTAGTTTTCAGAGCAATTTCATTAATCATAGCGATTACTTTAGAAATTTTCTGAGATGCTTCTCCTAAACGTTTAACTTTAATGGCTGTGGTTGATACTGTTTCCCGCAAACTAAGAATACTATCTACCGTTTGGTTCATCGTAGTTTCACCTTTTTTCGCCACTGTTGAGGCATTTTGAGCTACACCTGCTGCTGAGGTGGCGTTATTAGCTACTGCTTGGATAGATTCGGACATTTTTTGAACAGAGTTGAGCATACCTTGAATTTTCTCAGCCTGTTGACGAGATTCATCGGCTAACTGACTCATTCCTTTAGCTTCCCTTTCTAGAGAATCATTTACCCGGCTAGTAGTTTGTTTAACTTGAGTAACGATATTGCGTAAACTTCCCACAATGGTGTTAAAAAAGTCAGCCACAACTTTGATTTGTCCTTCACTAATCTCTGGGTGAACTGTTAAATCACCACTAGCAGCCCCTTCTAGGCTTTTGATTAATTTCAGTAAGTCTGCTTGTATGAGTTGATTTTGAGCTGCTGTGCGTTCTATTTCTGCTTGTTTTGTTTCTAATAAAGCTAAACCTCCCAATACTTCGGCAATCACTGCCGCTAATTTTTTTAGTTGCTTAATTTCTTCTGGTTGCCAGCTACGATAATAAGTACAGTTGTGGGCAACTAACAGGGCTAGTAATTCTTCCCCTTGGATAATGGGAATAACCATATTTGATTTTACTTCTAGACGTTTAAGCAATTCTAATTGTTCTAGAGAATAATCACTTTGGCTAATATTCCCATCAACAAGTATTTCTCCTTGTTTGTAGGCTTCTAATAATTCTTTGTCGATTAAATTTTCCATGTTAGTTTCATCTAAAGCCGAAGGAGTATTAAACTTCATTGATTCGGCAGCTACATAACCTCTGCCGTCGGGAAGAAAGCGATAAATTAACAATCTATCTACTTTGATTTTTTCTCTTTCTTCTGTTACTAGTGCTTGCAGGGGTACACTTAACTCTTCAGAATTTTTAGCCTGGGATATATCTTTGAGTAGTTGCTTTCTTTTGATTTCTGCTAGTTGTTCTTTTTCTGTTTTACTGATTGTGTCTGCTAACTGGTTAAAGGTTGTTGCTAGTTGTCCTATTTCGTCTTTACTGGTTACTGATGAACGTATTTGATGTTCTCCTTCGGCAAAGCGTTGGGTTGTTTTTTGTAGATTTTTGATGGGGTTACTTATTGCCTTTGTGAGTATATTTCCTAACCAGGCGCTGAGGAGAAGAGCAATTATTGCTGCGGCTATTAGTAGCAATATGCTATTAATGATTAACTCTCTAATCAGGTTTTGAGGTGCTCCTCTGATTAAAATAGCTATGGGTGGTTGATTTTCACTAACTGGCACTATGCCATCTGGTGTATGTATCCAGAGATTTGGTAGAGTTGTGGCTGTGACTGTATGGAAGTTTTCACCAATTTTTACCCTTGTTTTGGTAATCAATTCTCCGGGATTTTCTACTGCTTTTTTCAGTAATTCTTCTTCGCCGAAAGGAATATTGGTGAGTTTTCCTGGAGATTCGTTGTTTGTTTTTACTGAAGTTGCCAGGTTAAAACTACCATCTGGTTGGCGGTAATATACTGCACTGTATCCATCCTCAAAAGTATTTATTGTGTCTGTGGCTATTGCATTTTTGCCATTGACTATATCTCCTGAGATTAATACTCCAATAGTTTCTTGAGTATTGGGGTTTTTTACTGGAGTTGCTGTGTATCTTATTAAGGCATTTTCTCCCTTAAATTCTTCAGGTAAGGGTGATGATTCTGCTTCTAATTCTTCTGCACTTACAATACCATTTGCTTTATACTGTTCTCCAGATTCTATTACTCTGGTTACTAGATTTTCTGGGTTAAATATTTCTCCTTGGCGATTACTATTAGCATTGACAATAATTCTTTGGTCTGTTCCTACTAAAGTAGCGTACTCAATTACATGTGCTTGAATTTCACTTTGGAGAATTTGCTTAACTTGCTGGTTTAATTCTGGTGGTATTGGTTTTCCTGCTACATTTAGTTGTGCTGCTTCAATAATTGCTGTGTTATCTGACTGCCCCCTAAATCCAAACCCCATTTGGTTAATTTTGATTAAATAGTTGATTTCTGTAACTGCTACTTCGGCTCTAGATTGTTTCTCTACTTGTCTTTTTACTGTGTTCAAAATTAATAATGCCCCTACCCCTGTAATTGCTAGTACAGAAATTATTTCTGATAGGTATAATGAGATACGGTGTTTACGACTAATGGGTAAGTTAGAAAACCATCTTCCTAGAAACCAAGTTTTGTTTTGTTTTATTTTCTGCTTTTGATGTTTTTGATTTTTTTTAGTGTAAACTTTTACATTATTACCATTTAACTCTGATACAGTTGACGAATTCATCTGATGATTAATTTCGTCAATCATTATTTTACTGTTGTTTGAATCTTCTTTGAGGAATTGCTTAGTCATCGTCTCAAATTAATACCTATTATTCTGCTTGCCGCGCTCTTCTTAATTATCCGAAATTATAACTCAAATCAATTTTAACAGTAATAAGGGTTTCGACCGACTTGAAAGACGCACTCATGCAATAAGTAAGATGTAAGAGACCTGTTGAGCTTTTGAGCTTGATTTTGCTGACCTAAACATTTTTACACGTAATAACGATCTCAATATTGCACAGAATAATCAGATTTTTGCCGTCCTGAGAAATATAGTAGAAAAAGATAGGCTTAGAACATTCATTAATTATTATAAAGCTATTAACTTGACAATTGTATGTAGTTAAGAATCAGATAAAATAATCAACAAGTATACAACAGAAAAATGGAGACATAATGCCGACCTTTACAGTAGAAAATCTTGCAGATGCAGGGAGTAATAGTTTACGGGAATTAATTGCTCAAGCTAATGCAGCAACAGGACCAGATGTAATTAATTTTGATTCATCTTTAAACAATGGCACAATTTCTCTAGTGAGTGGGACATTAGCAGTAACTGATGAGTTAACGATAGACGCCTCAAGTTTAACAGATGGGGTAACAATTCAAGGCAATAATACCTTTGAGCTATTTAGTGTAACAAATGCTGATTTCACCATAGATAACTTGACTCTTACCAGAGGAAGTACAACTCTTAATGGTGGTGCGATTAGATCTAGTAGGAATGTGTTTGTTAATAACTCCACTATATCTGGTAACTTCGCACGAAACAATGGCGGAGGCATTTATTCATCAGGTGCTGTAGATGTATCTAATTCTACTATATCCGGTAACTCGGCACTTTACTTTGGCGGAGGCATTCGTTCATTAGGTCCTGTAAATATCTCTAATTCTACTATATCCGGTAATTCGGCACTTTACTTTGGCGGAGGAATTTATTCATCAGGTGCTGTAGATGTATCTAATTCTACTATATCTGGTAACTCTGGATATTACTTTGGCGGAGGCATTCGTTCATCAGGTATTGTAAATGTATCTAATTCTACTATATCCGGTAACTCAGCACTTTACTCTGGCGGAGGCATTCGTTCATCACGTGCTGTAAATGTATTTAATTCTACTATATCCGGTAACTCGGTAGGTTTCTATGGCGGAGGCATTTATTCATCAGATGATGTAAATGTATCTAACTCCACTATATCCGGTAACTTTGCAGGTATATCTGAAGGAGGAATTTCTGCAAGAGGTAACATAAATGCAACTAATTCTAGTATAGTCGGTAACCTTGGCGGAGGAATTTATTCAAGATTTGGATCAAATAATTTAAACAATAGCATCATCGCTGGTAACATAGATAATAATGACCCCAGCAATATAAGGGGTACCATTGGTGAAAATAACAATAACATCATCGCCGATTCTGCCAGTGGTATTATTAGAACAACCTTGGCTGATAACGGAGGAGATACTCAAACCCTAGCTTTAGCGTCCGGTAGCCCAGCCATTGATGCAGGGGACGATAGCTTGGCCCTAGATTTAAATGGTAATCTCTTAACTGGGGACCAAAGAGGGTTAGAGCGCTTTATAGGAACTGTAGATATTGGTGCTTTTGAACTTCAACAAGTTCTTGTTGGTAGTACTTTTTTTGATGCAGCTAGTTACACAGTCAACGAAGATGGCACAGCAACTACCCCAATTACCTTAATCAGAACAGGAGGAAGCGATGGTGCTTTTGAAGTGACAGTAACTCCTACTGATGGCACAGCAACAGCCCCAAGTGACTACGATAACACTCCAATACTAGTAAGCTTTGCTGATGGTGAAACAAGCCAAACTGTAACTATTCCTATCGTTGATGATAGCGATGTCGAAGCAGATGAAACTATCAATCTAGCTCTTTCTAATCCAACTAATGGTGATAGTTTGGGAATTCAAGATAGTGCTATCCTTACCATTGTAGATAATGAGCCCACCGTTATTGAATTAGTTCGGGATATTAGACCTGGTAGCAATAGCTCATTTCCTAGTGGGTTTACAGAATTGAATGGAAAATTGTATTTTGGTGCCAATGATAATGCCAGTGGCCGTGAACTATGGGTAACTGATGGAACTGCCGGAGGGACTCAGCTACTACAAGACATTAGACCAGGTAGCAGTAGCTCATTTCCTAGTGGGTTTAGAGAATTTAACAGAAAATTGTATTTTACGGCCAATAATGGTACCAATGGCGATGAACTATGGGTAACTGATGGAACTGCCGGAGGGACTCAGCTACTACAAGACATTAGACCAGGTAGCAATAGCTCATTTCCTACTGATATTGAGTTTAGAGAATTTAACGGAAAATTGTACTTTAGCGCATTTGATGGTATCAATGGCAATGAAGTATGGGTAACTGATGGAACTGCCGGAGGGACTCAGCTAGTAAAAGACATATTTCCTGGTAGCCGGAACTCATCTCCTAGTGGGTTTACAGAATTTAACGGAAAATTGTATTTTAGAGCCGATGATGGAACCAATGGCAATGAACTATGGGTAACTGATGGGACTCCTGGAGGGACTCAGCTAGTAAAAGACATATCTCCTGGTAGCAGAGGCTCATTTCCTAGTGGGTTTACAGAATTGAATGGAAAATTGTATTTTAGAGCCGATGATGGAACCAATGGCCGTGAACTATGGGTCACTGATGGGACTCCCGGAGGGACTCAGCTACTACAAGACATATTTCCTGGTAGCAGAGGCTCATCTCCTAGTGGGTTTACAGAATTGAATGGAAAATTGTATTTTAGTGCCGATGATAATACCAATGGCCGTGA
The DNA here is from genome assembly GCF_057440575.1 of Johannesbaptistia floridana. Taxonomy (NCBI): domain Bacteria; kingdom Bacillati; phylum Cyanobacteriota; class Cyanophyceae; order Chroococcales; family Cyanothrichaceae; genus Johannesbaptistia; species Johannesbaptistia floridana. The sequence goes on along the minus strand of NZ_JALKVM010000197.1, from coordinate 6,689 downwards.
ACTATGGGTAACTGATGGGACTCCCGGAGGGACTCAGCTACTACAAGACATATCTCCTGGTAGCGGTAGGTCATTTCCTGAGGACTTTACAGAATTTAATGGAAAATTGTATTTTACGGCCGTAGATGGTAGCAATGGCCGTGAACTATGGGTAACTGATGGGACTCCCGGAGGGACTCAGCTAGTACAAGACATATTTCCTGGTAGCAGTAGCTCATCTCCTGAGGACTTTACAGAATTTAACGGAAAATTGTATTTTACGGCCGTAGATGCTAATAATGGCCGTGAACTATGGTTAACTGATGGGACTCCCGGAGGGACTCAGCTAGTACAAGACATATTTCCTGGTAGCAGTGGCTCATCTCCTAGTGGGTTTAGAGAATTGGACGGAAAATTGTATTTTACGGCCGAGGATGGAACCAATGGCAGTGAATTATTTGTTTTAAACTCAAACCAACCTGGCACTATTGACTTTGATGCAGCTAGTTACACAGTCAACGAAGATGGCACAGCAACTACCCCAATTACCTTAATCAGAACAGGAGGAAGCGATGGTGCTTTTGAAGTGACAGTAACTCCTACTGATGGCACAGCAACAGCCCCAAGTGACTACGATAACACTCCAATACTAGTAAGCTTTGCTGATGGTGAAACAAGCCAAACTGTAACTATTCCTATCGTTGATGATAGCGATGTCGAAGCAGATGAAACTATCAATCTAGCTCTTTCTAATCCAACTAATGGTGCTAGTTTGGGAAGTCAAGATAGTGCTATTTTTACCATTATAGACAACGATGTGGCTACTCCAGGCGTTATCGAAGGAACACCCAACAACGATACCCTAACAGGTACTAATGATGGTGAAATGATTAGAGGTTTTGAAGGGAATGACGTGATTAGAGGTGAAGGAGGAAATGATACCCTAGAAGGTGGACTAGGAAGCGATCGCCTTTCCGGTCAAGGTGGCGCTGATACCTTTGTGGTTTTATCTGGCGAAGGGAAAGATATTATCAATGACTTTGTTCGTGGTGAAGACCTGTTTAGCAGTAATCTTGATTTTGCGCAACTAAACACTTTTGTCCGTAATAACGATCTCAATATTGTCAACAGGAATACTAATGAGATTTTGGCGGTCCTGAGAAATACTAGTGAGTTTACTCAATCGGATTATATCCTAAGTAATTCTCAACCAGACATCGGTGAACCATCACTGATTGAAGGAACAGCCAACAATGATACCCTCACAGGTACTCGTAATGATGAGATTATTAGAGGTTTTGAAGGGAATGATGTCCTCAGAGGTGAAGGAGGAAATGATACCCTAGAAGGTGGACTAGGAAGCGATCGCCTAAACGGTGGGGATGGTGCTGATACCTTTGTGGTTTTATCTGGCGAAGGGAAAGATATTATCAATGACTTTGTTCGTGGTGAAGACCTGTTTAGCAGTAATCTTGATTTTGCGCAACTAAACACTTTTGTCCGTAATAACGATCTCAATATTGTCAACAGGAATACTAATGAGATTTTGGCGGTCCTGAGAAATACTAGTGAGTTTACTCAATCGGATTATATCCTAAGTAATTCTCAACCAGACATCGGTGAACCATCACTGATTGAAGGAACAGCCAACAATGATACCCTCACAGGTACTCGTAATGATGAGATTATTAGAGGTTTTGAAGGGAATGATGTCCTCAGAGGTGAAGGAGGAAATGATACCCTAGAAGGTGGACTAGGAAGCGATCGCCTCAATGGTCAAAGTGGTGCTGATACCTTTGTGGTTTTATCTGGGGAAGGTAAAGATATCATCAATGATTTTGTAAGAGGTGAAGACCTCTTTAGCAGTAATCTTGATTTTGCTGACCTCAACATTTTTATACGTAATAACGATCTCAATATTGCAGACAGCAATACTAATAACATTTTCGCCGTTCTGAGAAATACCACTGAGTTTACTCAATCCGATTATATTGTTGCAGGCAGTATAATATAGATACTGCTGCCTAAATTCAAAACTTTGACTTGGTTCGCGACTTGAAGTCGTGAACCAAGTTACTCTTTTGTTTTGATCTAAGTTGATAGGCAAAAACAGACATGGTATCTTCGCATTGGTCTAAAAGCGCTCACACTTGTTGAGACCAAAGCCAAAAATCTTAACCTCAAGTTAACCCGAAACACGAAAAAAGCTATATAATCTTATTAATTATGTATGTAAAAATACATAATCAATAAGTACACAAGAGAAAAATTAAATTGGGATTAAAGAATTATGGCGATCTTTACAGTAACAAATCTTGCAGAGGCAGGAAGTAATAGTTTACGGGATTTAATTGCTCAGGCTAATGCAACACCAGGACCAGATGTAATTAATTTTGATTCATCTTTAAACAACGGCACAATTTCTCTGGTGAGTAGGACATTAGTAGTAACTGATGATTTAAAGATAGACGCATCAAGTTTAACAGATGGGGTAACAATTCAAGGAAATAATAATTTTAGGTTACTTACTGTAACATTTGCTGATCTTACCATAGATAAATTGACTCTCACCGGAGGGAGTGCCTGGAATGGTGGTGCGATTGTATCTGATGGTAATGTGTTTGTTAATAACTCTACCATATCTGGTAACTCGGCACGAAATGATGGCGGCGGCATTTATTCTGTATATTCTACAAATATAACCAATTCAACTGTATCAGATAACTCGGCACGAAATGATGGCGGCGGCATTTTTACATACTACACTACAAATATAACCAATTCAACTGTATCAGGTAACTCGGCAACTTTCGGCGGAGGCATTGATTCGGGTAGTGCTACAATAACTAATTCAACTGTATCAGATAACTCGGCAGTTTTCGGCGGCGGCATTGATTCGGATAGTGCTACAATAATTGATTCAACTGTATCAGATAACTCGGCAGTTTTCGGCGGCGGCATTGATTCATTTAGTGCTACAATAACTAATTCAACTGTATCAGATAACTCGGCAGGTTACGGCGGCGGCGGCATTGATTCATTTAGTGCTACAATAACTAATTCAACTGTATCAGGTAACTCGGCAGGTTCCTACGGCGGCGGCATTTATTCGGGTAGTGCTACAATAACTAATTCAACTGTATCAGGTAACTCGGCAGGTTCCGACGGCGGCGGCATTTATTCAAGAGATAATACAGAGATAACCAATTCAACTATATCAGGTAACTCGGCAGGTTCCGACGGCGGCGGCATTTATTCAAGAGATAATACAGAGATAACCAATTCAACTATATCAGGTAACTCGGCAGGTTCCTACGGCGGCGGCATTTATTCGGGTAGTGCTACAATAACTAATTCAACTGTATCAGATAACTCGGCAGTTTACGTCGGCGGCGGCATTGATTCATTTAGTGCTACAATAATTGATTCAACTGTATCAGGTAACTCGGCAGCTTTCGGCGGCGGCATTGATTCATTTAATGCTACAATAACTAATTCAACTGTATCAGATAACTCGGCAGGTTTCGGCGGCGGCGGCATTAATTCATTTGACACTACAATAACTAATTCAACTGTATCAGGTAACTCGGCAGGTTTCGGCGGCGGAGGCATTTATTCATCATATAATGCTACAATAACTAATTCAACTGTATCAGGTAACTCGGCAGGTTCCGACGGCGGCGGCATTTATTCAAGATATAATACAGAGATAACCAATTCAACTATATCAGGTAACTCGGCAGTTTTCGGCGGCGGCATTTATTTCTCGGTCAACCTATATTACGTCGAAGACCCAAACAACAACATAAACAATAGCATCATCGCTGGTAATAGAGCTAGTTTCGACCGCAATATAAGCGGTCCCATTGATGAAAATAACAATAACATCATCGCTAATTCTGCTACTGGTATTATTGAACCAACCTTGGCTGATAACGGAGGAGATACTCAAACCCTAGCGTTAGTACCTGGTAGCCCAGCCATTGATGCAGGTAACAATAGTTTGGCCGTAGATATAAATGGTAATCCCTTAACAGGGGACCAAAGAGGGTTAGAGCGCTTTGTAAGAACTGTAGATATTGGTGCTTTTGAGCTTCAAGAACATTCTAATCCTGGCGTTATCGAAGGAACACCCAACAATGATACTATAACAGGTACTAATGGTGGTGAAATCATTAGAGGATTAGAAGGAAATGATGTAATCAGAGCTCAAGGAGGAGACGATACCCTAGAAGGTGGACCGGGAAGCGATCGCCTCACAGGTGGAGCTGGTGCTGATACCTTTGTGGTTTTATCTGGGGAAGGGAAAGATATCATCAATGATTTTGTAAGAGGTGAAGACCTCTTGAGCAGCGATCTTGATTTTGCTGAGCTGAGGACTTCTGTAAATAATGGCAACCTGAATATTATCAACAACAATACTAATGCTATTTTCGCTGTCCTAAGAAATACTACTGAGTTGACTCAATCCGATTATATCATCAATAACGGTCATAATGATCTTCCCATTATTGAAGGAACCGCAGCAAATGATACCCTAACAGGTACTAATGATAATGAAATCATTAGAGGTAAAGAAGGGAATGATGTCTTAAGAGGTGAAGCAGGAGACGATATCCTTGAAGGTGGTCCGGGAAGCGATCGCCTAAACGGTGGGGGTGGCGCTGATACCTTTGTGGTCTTATCTGGTGAAGGTAGAGATACCATCAATGACTTTGTTCGGGGTCAAGACCTCTTGAGCAGCGATCTTGATTTTGCTGAGCTCAGGACTTTTGTAAATAATGGCAACCTGAATATTGTCAACAACAATACTAATGCTATTTTCGCCGTTCTGAGAAATACCACTGAGTTTACTCAATCCGATTATATTGTTGCAGGCAGTATAATATAGATACTGCTGCCTAAATTCAAAACTTTGACTTGGTTCGCGACTTAAAGTCGTGAACCAAGTTGATAGGCAAAAAAGTTATGTTCTGTAGTTGATTTTTGCGCGAAAATTAGCTATCTTAGATATTTGTTTATTAAAAATAATATATGAAGTTAACTATACACGGCCATGCCTGTTTGGAGGTCCAAACAGAGAGAGAATCATTAGTATGTGACCCTTGGTTAGTAGGTAGTGCCTACTGGCGCTCTTGGTGGAATTATCCTCCTGTTAACTCTGAACTAGTTACTAATAATCTTAACCCAGATTATATATATTTAACTCATATTCACTGGGATCATTTTCATGGTCCAACTTTAAGAAAAATAGGACTAGATAAAACAATTATTATTCCCAAAGTACCTCAATTAAAATTATATCAAGATTTAAAACATATTGGGGCAAAAAATATAATTGAAATTGAACACGGGAAGAAACTAAAACTAGGAGAAAATTTATATCTAACTAGTTATCAATTTATGCCGATTCTTAGTGACTCAGTAGCAATTATTGAAGCGGAAGACCAAGTTATTTTTAATGGAAATGATGCTAAAATCATGGGGTTACCTCTTCAGCAGATATTAAACAACCATCCTGTTATCGATTTTGTTTTAAGAAGCCATAGTTCAGCGAATAGTAGATTATGTTATGAGGTAATTGACGAAGCGAATCAACACATAGATGATTTACAAAAGTATAGTGAAGAATTTGCTGTTTTTGCCCAAGCAGTTAAGGCTAAATATGCCATTCCCTTTGCTAGTAATCAGTGTTATTTACACCCAGAAACTATTAAATTCAATAAATATAATAATTACGCTCACAAAGTTAGTGAATATTTTCAAACCCATGGAATTAAACATCCAGAATGCGTGGTCATGGCGCCAGGAGATTCCTGGGATTCAGATAAAGGTTTTCAAATCGCTGATAATAGTGAGTGGTATGAAGAGCCTAGTAAAAAAATAGCAGAATACCAAGAGAAAAAACAAGCTAGTCTAGCTAAAACTATAGCTAGAGAGAAAACTGCTAAACTAAATTTAAAATTAGCTGAAAAGTACGCAAAATGGATAATCAGTGAAACTCCCTGGATGATTAGATTACTGTTTAAAAATCATCCCATTACTATTATTGGAGAAAGCGAAGTAGATAAAACTGGACTGTATTTAGATATTTATAGACAAAAGTATGCAGTAATTAAAGAATGGAATGAGGAAAATAACCCTATTCAAATATATGTAAATAGTGCCGTGTTAAATGATGTTTGGGCGAAAAGGCATTGGAATAGTTTAGGAGTGAGTAAGCGTTTAAAAATTAGAGTCAAACGCAAAGATGTTAAATACTATAGCTGGTTTAATGAATTAAATAATGCTCTAGAATTAGGGGCTATCCAAGCTAAGTATATCTTTACTCCTAGATATTTATTCACATGGGTAAGAAGATGGCGCGAGGTGGTTTTATATTTACAAATTATTCTTAATCGAGTTGGAGGTAAGAAGTTTGTTTATCAAAATTATCTCAATACAGTTAAACCTCAATTGAGGGCAATAGCTGAACAATAATTGATAGCATCAATTAATATTTTACCTTACTCATTACTTCAAAACTCATTACTCATCCCCCACCAGTAACTTTGGGTAAAGATGCGAGGGGCTGAGTTGGTGTGGGCGCAAGCCGAAGATGGGGGCGCAAGCCGAAGATGGGGGCGCAAGCCGAAGATGGGGGCTGAGTTGGTGTGGGCGCAAGCCGAAGATGGGGGCGCAAGCCGAAGATGGGGGCGCAAGCCGAAGAT
>NZ_JALKVM010000196.1:0-15851 GCF_057440575.1 Johannesbaptistia floridana | reverse complement strand
AGCTTTATTTTATCTTTGAATTTATCCAGGCGATCGCTTTTTACTATTCCCCCCTTAGTTAAGATGATCCCCCCTTCCCCCCTTAAAAAAGGGGGGCTTTTAGCTTTATTTTATCTTTGAATTTATCCAGGCGATCGCTTTTTACTATTCCCCCCTGAGTATGAGTAGTATGAGTAGGGTGTGTTAGGGCGAAGCCCGTAACGCACCAAACATGAGTAATGAGTAATGAGTTTTGAAGGTAGCCTGTAACCTGTAGGTTGGGCCCTTGGTCACTACACCCAACATCTTCCACCTTTGCCAAAATTTACTGATGGGGGAAAGGGGGAGCAGGGAGAAAATTTTTAAGTAAAATTACTTAATTTGCTGATTAAATGTATATTTTTATACATTATTTTCAAGAGACAAAATCTAAAAAAGCACAAAACCACAAGTTGCGGCTTTTGTCAAGTTTTGTGTTAAGAAAGATGTTGATAAAGCATAGCTCCATTGATCTCAGATCTTGCATCTTTATCAAAAGTTACTTGTGGTGGTTGAGTAATGAGTAATGAGTAATGAGTAATGAGTAAAAGAATTTATGTTAAACCCCTTGGAGACAAAGATTATAGAGAATTAACCATAAAGGACATTTTTCCTTAAAAATTAGTACATAAGTTCTGGTGGAAGATATGAGTTGATGAGGGTATTTACTCATTACTCATTACTTATTACTTCAAAACTCAAAAAGGCGATCGCTTACAAGATTGAGGGCAAAAACTGAAATTACCTTAACCTTCTGACTACTGCTATAATTTGATAATTATGTACTAGTAAAAGACAACAAAGAAGATAAAGCGATGATTACAGGAGAGTTAAAATCAAAAGTAGATAAACTATGGACCACCTTTTGGAATAACGGTATTAGTAACCCTCTCTCTGTGATTGAACAAATATCTTACCTCCTGTTTATCAAGCGCCTCGATGATTTAGAATTAGCTAAAGAAAGAAAAGCCCAACGTCTCGGTAAACCTATATCTAATCCTACCTTCACTCCAGAAAATCAAGACTGTCGCTGGTCCTATTTTAAAAACTTAGACGACTCAGAAACTATGTTAAAGGTAGTCAGAGACAAAGCCTTCCCTCTAATTAAAAATCTAGGTCATACCAACGATACCTCCTATTCTCGCCATACAAAGGATGCTGTTTTTCTCATTTCTAATCCCGCCTTACTAGCTAATGTGGTGAGTCAAATTGACCAAATACCTATGGAAGATAGGGATACCAAAGGAGACTTATATGAGTATATGCTATCTAAGTTGACTACAGCAGGTACTAATGGGCAATTTCGCACCCCACGGCACATTATTAACATGATTGTGGAAATTATGGCGCCAACAGCCCAAGATATTATTTGTGACCCTGCCTGTGGTACAGGAGGTTTCTTAGTAGCTGTCTCAGAATATTTGCGCCGTCAAAAGGATGATGAGGGTAACTATATACTAAATGCGCCGGGTAACAGAGAACATTTTATGAATGAAATGTTCCACGGTTTTGACTTCGATGCCACCATGTTGAGAATAGGCAGTATGAATCTGATGCTGCATGGTATTGAAGACCCAGATATAGAAGCCAGAGATTCTCTCGCCGAAGAAAGTGGAGATGTGAAAGAAGCCTATACTCTCATTTTAGCGAATCCACCATTTAAGGGTTCTGTGGAAAAATCAACCATAGCAAAAGACCTAACTAAGGTATTTAATACCACTAAAACAGAATTATTATTTTTAGCCTTGTTTCTGCGTCTACTCAAAGTAGGGGGAAGAGGTGCGGTAATTGTGCCAGATGGAGTATTATTTGGGTCATCAAAAGCCCATAAAACCATTCGTCAAGTAATAGTAGAACATCATAAGTTAGAAGGGGTAATTTCTATGCCGTCAGGAGTATTTAAACCCTATGCAGGAGTATCAACGGCGGTATTGATATTTACTAAGTTAGGAGTAGTGCAAAATGGCACTGATGCAGTGTGGTTTTACGATATGGAGGCAGATGGCTACTCTCTAGATGATAAGCGCCAGCCGATTGAGGAGAATGATATACCAGAGATAATTAAGTGTTGGCAGCAAAGGAATGTATATCGGGATAATAATCGCGCTTCTAAGTCATTTTTTGTGCCTAAGTCGGAGATAGAGGCGAATGGTTATGATTTGTCTATTAATCGTTATAAACAGGTAAGTTATGAGGAGGTAGAGTATGAGTCTCCCCGAGTAATTTTGCATCAGTTGATGTCTTTAGAAGATGAAATAAGAGAGGATTTACAGGCGTTGGAGGCGATGTTGGGGTGAAATGAATACCAAAAAACTATCTCAGGTTGCTTCTATAATAATGGGTCAATCTCCATCAAGTAGTTCATATAATTATAAAAAATTAGGCTTTCCTTTTTTTCAAGGAAAAGCAGAATTTGGTGATATACATCCTACTCCGATAAAATGGTGTAGTGAACCAAAACGTTTGGCAGAAAAGCATGATATATTAATATCTGTGAGAGCACCTGTTGGACCCACAAATATCGCTAAAGAAAAATGCTGTATTGGTAGAGGCTTAGCGGCTATTCGCGGAGATGTTAATCAAGTTGAGCAAAAATATTTATATTGGTTTTTTAAATTTTTAGAACCATCTTTATCTGAAAAAGGCCAAGGAACTACTTTTAAAGCTATTAATAAAGATTGTCTAGAATCAATTAATATTCCCCTACCCCCCTTAGAAGAACAAAAACGCCTTGCAGCAATACTAGATAAAGCAGACGAAATACGACGCAAGCGCCAAGAGACAATAAAGTTAACGGAGGAGTTGTTGCGATCGCTCTTTTTGGAGATGTTTGGCGATCCTGTTACTAATCCTAAGGAGTGGGAAAAAGATTTACTAGGAAATTTAGGCACTTTAAATAGAGGAAAATCTAAACATCGTCCTCGCAATGATCCTTGTTTACTGAATGGAAAATATCCATTAATTCAAACAGGAGATATAGCTAACTGTAAAGGAGTCATTGAAACTTATACTCAAACCTATTCCGAGAAGGGGTTGGCACAAAGTAAAATGTGGCAAGCAGGAACTCTTTGTATTACTATAGCTGCAAATATCGCTCAAACTGGAATACTTGGTTTTGATGCTTGTTTTCCTGATAGTGTTGTTGGTTTTCAACCAAATGAAAGAGTAACAAATGAATATATTCAAGGATGGTTTAATTTTTTACAACCTATTTTAGAAGATCTCGCTCCACAATCTACCCAAAAAAATATTAATCTTAAAATACTTAGCAAATTAGATTTACCAGTGCCACCTTATCACCTACAACAAAAATTTTCTCAATTGATTCAGCAGATTAGAAAAAATGCTAGAAAAAATTACCAAAGTAAAATATCTATCGATAATCTTTTCAATTCCTTACTACAAAAAGCCTTTCGAGGCGAACTGTAAAAAAACAACTTTATTGAAATTAAAAAGAATATGCCAGCCAAAGATATTTACCATTTAACTGTAAAAAATGCTTTAATTAAAGATGGTTGGACAATTATCTATAGCGTTTATCAGACTCATGAGGTACATAAAACACCAGCATAGCTGCCTTCTGCCTTCTGCCTCCTGCCTCAAAGCGATCACCTCTGTATCTCACCAGTATGAGAATTGCTATATGATCCTCTATGAGTATATGCTATCTAAGTTAACTACAGCAGGTACTAATGGGCAATTTCGCACCCCACAGCACATTATTAATATGACGGCGGTATTGATATTTACTAAGTTAGCAGTAGTGCAAAATGGCACGGATGCAGTGTGGTTTTACGATATGGAGGCAGATGGCTACTCTCTAGATGATAAGCGCCAGCCGATTGAGGAGAATGATATACCAGAGATAATTAAGTGTTGGCAGCAAAGGAATGTATATCGGGATAATAATCGCGCTTCTAAGTCATTTTTTGTGCCTAAGTCGGAGATAGAGGCGAATGGTTATGATTTGTCTATCAATCGTTATAAACAGGTAAGTTATGAGGAGGTGGAGTATGAGTCTCCCCGAGTAATTTTGCATCAGTTGATGTCTTTAGAAGATGAAATAAGAGAGGATTTACAGGCGTTGGAGGCGATGTTGGGGTGAAAAAATATCTAATTTCTTTAGGAGAAGTAGCAGATTTTATTAATGGAGATAGAGGAAAAAATTATCCAAGTCATGAAGATTTTGTTTCTTGTGGAATACCATTTATTAATGCGGGTCATATACAAGAAGGATATATTAACTTTGACTCTATGAACTACATTACAGAGTCAAAGTTTAATTCTTTAGGTAGCGGAAAAGTTGAACCCAATGATATTCTTTATTGTTTAAGAGGTTCACTGGGAAAAACTGCTATTATTGACAATATTGACAAAGGAGCAATTGCTTCATCTTTAGTAATTATTCGACCTAAAAGTAATCTGATTACTAAGTATCTTTATTATTTTTTAATTAGTGGATTGGGTAAATCGGAAATGTGTAAATATGATAACGGTTCATCTCAACCCAATTTATCGGCAAAAAATGTAAAATTATACAAAATACCTCTACCACCCCTAGAAGAACAAAAACGCCTGGGAGCAATACTAGATAAAGCATACGAAATACGACGCAAGCGCCAAGAGGCAATAAGGTTAACGGAGGAGTTGTTGCGATCGCTCTTTTTGGAGATGTTTGGCGATCCTGTTACTAATCCTAAAGGGTGGAAGACTGTAACGTTAAAAAATCTGGCTACAAAAATTGACTATGGACATACTGCTTCAGCTATAGAAAAAGATAATGGTATTAAATTTTTACGAATAACCGATATACAAGAAGATACTGTAAACTGGAACAAAGTACCTTATTGTGAATGCAAAGTAAAAGAATTAAGTAAATATCAATTAAGTTATGGTGATATAGTTTTCGCAAGAACAGGAGCAACAACGGGTAAAAGTTTTTTAATTCGTAATTGTCCAGAAAATTCAGTTTTTGCTTCTTATTTAATCAGAATTAGACCTAACTGTGATGTTAATCCTATTTACTTATCTCATTTTTTTAAAACACAATATTATTGGCATCAAATTACTGAAAATTTAAATGGAACAACTCAACCTGGAGTTAATGCAAGCAAACTTAAAAATTTATCCATAATATTACCACCAACTAACCTACAAAATAAATTTGCTAAATTTGAAGAAGATATAAAACTGTGTTCTACTAAGCAAAAAAAACAGCTAAACGTTTCTGATAACCTCTTCAACTGTCTATTACAAAAAGCATTTCGTGGGGAACTATAAAACAATAAACTCATATCAAAGCACTCCCAAAAAAGTACAGAAATTTGCCAACAGGCGAGAATCAATTTTTAAGCGCGATCGCATTAATTCTTTAACTCATTACTTCAAAACTTCTTACTTCAAGACTCATTACTCATTACTTCAAAACTCATTACTCAAAAGGGCGATCGCTGTTTGCTATTCCCCCCTGAGTTAAGCTATCCTTTATAAACATCTTTCTTAACAATGGAAGATAGGGATACCAAAGGGGACTTATATGAGTATATGCTATCTAAGTTGACTACAGCAGGTACTAATGGGCAATTTCGCACCCCACAACACATTATTAATATGACGGCGGTATTGATATTTACTAAGTTAGCAGTAGTGCAAAATGGCACGGATGCAGTGTGGTTTTACGATATGGAGGCAGATGGCTACTCTCTAGATGATAAGCGCCAGCCGATTGAGGAGAATGATATACCAGAGATAATTAAGTGTTGGCAGCAAAGGAATGTATATCGGGATAATAATCGCGCTTCTAAGTCATTTTTTGTGCCTAAGTCGGAGATAGAGGCGAATGGTTATGATTTGTCTATCAATCGTTATAAACAGGTAAGTTATGAGGAGGTGGAGTATGAGTCTCCCCGAGTGATTTTGCACCAGTTGATGTCTTTAGAAGATGAAATAAGAGAGGATTTACAGGCGTTGGAGGCGATGTTGGGGTGAAAAAATATCTAATTTCTTTAGGAGAAGTAGCAGATTTTATTAATGGTAAAGCTTTTAAACCTTCTGATTGGGAAAACAAGGGTAAACCAATAATTCGTATTCAAAATCTCACAGATGCGTCTAAACCTTATAATAGAACCTCACAAGAAGTTCCAGAGAAATATTGGATATATCCAGGGGAGCTTCTGGTTTCTTGGTCTGCAAGTTTAGGTGTATTTGAATGGGAAAGTGAAGAGATAGGTGTTTTAAATCAACATATTTTTAAAGTTGTACCTAATAATAAGTTAGTTTGGAAACCCTATTTTAAATATGCCTTGCGTGTTGCAGTCAATTTAATGACTCAATATATTCATGGTTCAACCATGAAACATATCAATAGAAATGAGTTTCTTCAGACAAAAGCTTATATACCCCCCTTAGAAGAACAAAAACGCCTGGCAGCAATACTAGATAAAGCTGATGAAATACGACGCAAGCGCCAAGAGGCAATAAAGTTAACGGAGGAGTTGTTGCGATCGCTCTTTTTGGAGATGTTTGGCGATCCTGTTACTAATCCCAAGGGGTGGAAGGTTACTAATTTAGGAAATTTACTCGCTGAACCTCTTCAAAATGGAGCTTATTTTCCACAAACTGATTACGTAAAAAATCATTTAGGCGTAGAAATGGTTCACATGTCTGATGCTTTCTACAATGTAGTAAAAAGAGGTAATCTTAAGCGAGTTAATACAACACCAGAAAATATTAAAAAATACAGTCTTTATCCTAATGATCTTATTATTGCACGAAGATCTTTAACTTACGAAGGAGCAGCTAAACCATGTTTGATTCCTCAAGAAAAAGAACCTTTAATTTTTGAATCAAGTTTAATTAGAGTTAGGTTAAAACAAGATATTGTAGACACAATATTTTTCTTTTTTTATATGATGCAGCCACAAGTAAGAAAAGTACACGTCTTTCCCAACGTTACTAGATCTACTATTTCTGGTATAAATCAGGCAGGTTTAAAAAGAATTCAAATATACACTCCTCCAATATCTCTGCAAAGAAGTTATAGAAATTTTTATAATCATTTAGTTTCATCTCAACAGTCTTTTGAAAGACATTCACAATTCCTTGATAACCTCTTCAACTGTCTATTACAAAAAGCATTTCGTGGGGAACTATAAAACAATAAACTCATATCAAAGCACTCCTAAAAAAGTACAGAAATAGGCCAACAGGCGAGAATCAATTTTTAAAATCCCCATCTATGCCGACCTCCTGCCTCCTTTTAAGGGGTTAGGATCAATTCTTTTACTTCAAAACTTCAAAGCTTAGTACTCCAAGACTTCAAGACTTCTTACTCATTACTTCAAGACTCATAATTCATCCACAACCAGTAACATTAGGTAAAGATGCAAGATCTGAGTATTCCCTGCATCTAGCCCTATAAAAGATATAATTGATAAATAGGTAGAATGAATTCAAAATTGGAAATTATTTTTTTGGATCCTCATTCTTTTTTAACAACCAAAGAAATCAGCTTTTTCCTCAAGTAAATTAGTACAAGAGTACTGTTCTAGGATTTAAGAGTAAATCAGGTTTTCATGCACCCCTTGATTTTTGCATTAATTCCAAAGCTTAAAACCCATCTCCCTACTCCCAGCTAATATTTGATATAAAGCGCTGTTTGTGGAGGTTAATCAAGTTTTCAGTTTCAATTGAGTTAAGTTAAGTAAAATCATATCTATGACAAAAAATCAAACAATAGAAATAAACAAGGATCAAACAACAACATCAGAATCAATAAAAAAAGAAAAGTTTAGCTTCTGGCAACTGTGGAATATGAATATCGGTTTACTGGGTATTCAGTTTGCCTGGGGTTTACAAATGGCGAATATGAGCGCTATTTTTGAACATTTAGGGGCAAAAGCTACCCAAATACCAATTCTGTGGTTAGCGGCACCTTTAACAGGATTGATTATTCAACCAATCATCGGCAATCTCAGCGATCAAACTTGGACTTTTTTGGGTAGACGTCGCCCATATTTTTTAGTAGGGGCAATTTTTGCCTCTATTGCTTTAGTGTTTATGCCCTATTCTCCCACAATTTGGGCCGCTACAGCTTTACTATGGATACTAGATAGTAGTGCAAATACAACTATGGTGCCCTTTCGCGCCTTTGTGGGAGACTTACTACCACAAAAACAACGCACCCAAGGCTTTGCTATACAAAGTGTAATGGTGGGAATAGGTGCGATCGCCGCTTCCGCTTTACCCTGGATACTCAATCATCTTTTTGATGTTAATAACACGGCAAGCGAGTTTCAAAAGATTCCTCAAAATGTAGAATATTCTTTTTATATTGGGGCTTTTGTCTTCATAACAACCATACTATGGACTGTTTTTACCACTTCAGAAAATCCTCCCCCCAATATGAAAGCCTTTGAGAAAATCCAAGCAGAAAAAGGCGGCATTATTAACTCTCTACAAGAAACTTGGTCAACATTGCAAACTATTCCTAAAACCATGAAGCAATTAGCGGGAGTACAATTTTTCACCTGGTTAGGTATCTTTTGTTTCTTTATCTATTTTCCTCCTGCGGTTGCCCGCAATATCTTTGGCGCTGTTAATCAAGAATCAAGTTTATACAGCGAAGGTGTAGAATGGGCGGGATTGTGTTTTGCTTTGTTTAATGGGGTTTGTGTGGTGTTTTCCTTTGTGTTGCCCTATTTAGCCAAGCAAACTAGCAAAAAATTAATGCACAGTCTCTGTCTTGTTTGTGGTGGAGTTAGTTTAATCGCCCTACTCAATATTCATAATCAGTATATGTTGTTATTAGTTATGGTAGGATTTGGAATAGCTTGGGCAAGCGCTCTATCTTTACCCTACGCCATGTTAACTGGGGCAATCCCTGAAGAAAGTCGCGGTATCTACCAAGGAATTTTTAATTTCTTCATTGTTTTACCAGAAATAGCTATTTCTCTGTGTTTTGGTTGGGTGATGCAGAATTTATTACACCAAAATCGCCTATTGGCTGTGGTAATCGGTGGCGGATTTTTAATCATTGCAGCTATTTTAACTCTGTTTGTAGAAGTGCCAAAAAATAATTCACTCACAAAAGCTGACGACTCCACACACTGACCTCAGACCCTCGCATCTTTATCCAAAGTTACTTTTGGATGAATAATGAGTAATGAGTTTTGAAGTAATGAGTTTTGAAGTAAGAAGTTTTGAAGTCTTGGAGTAATTAGAATAATTTATAGCATTTCAAAGGACTCATGAGGTTGTACCTAACTCTCTTGCCTCCTGCCTCGGTGCCTCGGTGCCCATATCTTGCACTCCTAAAAAAGTACTAAATAGGCCAACAGGCGAAAATCAATTTTTAAGTGCGATCGCGCTTAAAAATTGGGGCTCTCTCGACATTGTGGGGTAAATTGTTATTATTGTTACATTTTATTCCTTCTTCCTGTTCCGGTGTTCGGGAGTCAATACTGCTTTTGTTAAGAGAAAATTATTGATTAGAGTAAGGTTGAAAGGAGATTAATTACAAAGCCAAAAACTTCTCTCCCTGCTCCCTGCTCCGGTGCTCCCTGCTTTCTCAAAATAAATATGTTTGATTCAAAACCTACGCAGTATTGGTTCGGGAGTTCCCTAACCTCACCAAAACTTACTTTTTCACCCGTACCCTAAATAAACGAATAATTATGACAGTTATAGATTCAAAAACATTAACTTTAGCTGAGTTTTTACAACTACCTGAAACTAAACCAGCCCTAGAATATATTAATGGAAAAATTATAGAAAAACCAATGCCGAAAGGAAGACATAGCCGTTTACAGGGTAAACTTTGTGCTGTTATTAATCAAGTTACTGAATCGGAGAAAATTGCTTATGCTTTTCCTGAGTTACGCTGTACTTTTGGCGATCGCTCAATTGTCACAGATGTAGGTGTATTTGAATGGAAGCAAATTGTTTTCAATGAGGATGGGGAAGTTCCAGATAATTTTTTATTACCTCCAAACTGGACTATTGAAATATTATCTCCTCAACAAAAACCTAACAAAGTTATTGGCAATATTCTTCATTGTTTAAATTATGGTTCTCAATTAGGATGGTTTATTGATCCTGATGATTATAGTATTTTGGCTTTTATCCCTCATAAACAACCGCAAATTTTGCAAGGTAATGATTCTTTACCTGTTTTGGATTTTATTAAATTAGATTTAACAGTAAGTCAAGTGTTTAGTTGGTTAAAAATGAATTAAAATGACTGGCTTTGTAGATTTTAAGTATGATATTCTTTTCTGGGCGATCGCGGTTCATTTAAGAAATTACTCTAAAACTTGACAAAAACCGCAACTTGTGATTATGTGCTTTTTTAGATTTTGTCTAAGAAATTAATGTATAGAAATATACATTTAATCAGCAAATTCAGTAATTTTACTTAAAAGGGGTCTCCCTACTCCCCCTTTCCCCCATCAGTAAATTTTGGCAAAGGTGGAAGATGTTGGGTGTAGTGACCAAGGGCCCAACCTACAGGCTACAGGCTACCTTCAAAACTCATTACTCATTACTCATCTAGGTGCGTTACGGGCTTCGCCCTAACACACCCTACAACTACCTTCTTACTTCAAAACTCATTACTCCTTACTCATTACTCATCATGTTGGGTTATCTCCCTGCCCAACCTACAGGCTACGTACAGGCTACCTTCTTACTCATTACTTATTACTCGTTACTCATTACTCAACTAACGGTGCGTTACGGGCTTCGCCCTAACACACCCTACAACTACCTTCTTACTTCAAAACTCATTACTCCTTACTCATTACTCATCATGTTGGGTTATCTCCCTGCCCAACCTACAGGCTACGTACAGGCTACCTTCTTACTCATTACTTATTACTCGTTACTCATTACTCAACTAACGGTGCGTTACGGGCTTCGCCCTAACACACCCTACTCATACTTAAGAAAAACTAGTTCAATTTTAGTTAATCAAACAGCATTTGTTTTGAATGAAACCCAGCATCACTTTAATGTAGTTTGCCTTTGGGAAGTGCCCTCAGAACAAGTCCAATCACCAGATCTTGCATTGGTGATATACTTGATCATATCTTGACCACAGAGAAAGCTACACCACCAAGTAGATAACTTGAGATAAAATAAGCAAAAAGAAAATGAGACCATTGGACACTTTGATTTATGAATATAGGTGTGGTGATTATCGGGAGAAACGAAGGCGAAAGACTAGTTAGTTGTTTAACTACCTTAGATAATCAATTAGCTGAGAATATACCCAGAGTTTATGTAGATTCCAACTCTACAGATGATAGTTGTGCTGTAGCTGCTAAATTTGGAATTCATACCGTAAAATTAGATGACTCCTTACCCTATACCGCAGCTAGGGCGAGAAATGCAGGGATGAAGTGGTTATGGGAAAATTACCCCCAACTAGAGTGTATACAGTTTATCGATGGTGATTGCGATTTAGCTACAGGTTGGCTAGAAAATGCGATCGCCACACTGGAAACTGACCCTAAAATAGCTGTGGTTTGTGGTAGAAGAAGAGAAAAGTATGCCGATGCCTCCGTTTATAATCTTCTAGCTGATATTGAATGGAATACTCCTATAGGCGAAGCTAAAGAATGTGGTGGTGATTCTCTCATTAGAGTAAGTGCCCTCAAAGAAGTCAATGGCTATAATAGCGCCTTGATTTGTGGAGAAGAACCAGAAATGTGTATTAGAATGCGTGCTAGAGGTTGGAAAATCATGCGCATTGATGCTGATATGACTTGGCATGATGCAGCTATGTATAAATTTTCTCAGTGGTGGAAGCGTTCAGTGCGTGGTGGTTGGTATGTAGCACAAGAAACTGCTATGTATGGGAACACTCCAGAAAAATATATGGTTAGACAACATCTCAGTGGTTGGTTTTGGGGTTTAATTTTACCCCTAGTTAGTATTGGAGGAATTTGGTTAACTTCTGGTTTGAGCGCTCTTTTACTCTTAGCTTACCCATTACTTCTGTGGCGAATGTCTCGTAATTTTTTAGCTAAAACTAATTCTACATCCCAAGCAATCACTACTGCTTATTTTAGCTTACTCTTTAAATTTGCTCAGGTAATTGGTCAAAGTAAATACTGGTTAAATCGTTGGCAAGGGAAACAGGCAACTTTGATTGAATATAAGGGAGATATGCCTTCTGCTTAATTTTCCCACTGATTTAAAATATCTTTAACTAAGATTTCTTTTAGCCATACTTGAGCTACAACAATAATCGGGAGAGCCAGAAATAAGCCCAAAAGTCCAAAAAAAGCAGCAAATGCTACTTGAGATAACAAAGTAATCGCAGGCAGTAGAGAAACTTGTTTTTTCATTACTAGGGGGGTGAGAATCTGACTCTCAATCTGCTGAATTACTATATACAAAATAATCACCGCACCAGCTTTCCAAGGCACTTCTAATAAAGCTAAAGCCGCGGGAGGAATTACACTGATTGTCGGACCTACGTTAGGCACAAAAGTTAGAATTCCTGCAATAATTCCATTAGTCACAGGTAAAGACACTCCCAATAGCCATAAACCCAAGGTACTAAAAATAGTGATAATACTAACATTAAATAAAACACCTATAAACCAACCAATGAGGGCAGTTTCTGTGGCAGTTAAAATTTCTTCAGCACGATTTCGGTAAAAAGAGGGAAATAGTAATATAGCTATCCGGCGATATGATTGAGGATTGGCAACCAACATCACAATCACCACAATTACTAAAAGTAAATTAACAATGAAATTGAAGGTACCAGAAAAAATGCTAAATATTCCTCCTGATGGAGACAAGGGCATCAATTTTGTCATTATTTTTGGTAAGCTGTCAATTTCCTCAAGTAATTGCTTCGGGAGAATATTTTCTAGCCATTGATAACCCTGGCTAAGTTGAGTAGCTGCATCGGGAATACTGCTGATGATTTGAGGGAGTTTTTCTCTTAAAGAAGGTATCACAATACTGAAAATTCCAATTAATACCCCTAATACCAGCATCAGCGCCATGATTACAGCAAAAGTTCGTTTAATTTTCAATCTTTGCAGTTGCTTAACTAAATGGTTAATTACTGTGGCAAAGAAAACAGCAGCTAAGGCTAAAAGCAATACAGTTCTAATTTTCCATAAAATATAAATAACAATTAGCAACAGGGCAAACCCCATTAGTTTACTAAAACTCAAATATTCATCTCCTTCTTTTTTTAGTTAATTTAAGCTAGAGTTTACTATAAATAGTCGGTTTTGTTATCTTACTGAAGAGGTAACAAATTCAAGTAAATTTTTGTCTTCTCATATCTTGCACTCCTAAAAAAGTACAGAAATTGACCAACAAGCGAGAATCAATTTTTAAGGGGTTAGGATCAATTCTTTTACTTCAAAACTCCTTACTTCTTTCACTTCAAGACTTAAAAACTCATTATTCATAACTCATAACTTCTTTCACTTCAAGACTTCAAAACTCATTACTTCAAAACTCATTACTTCAAAACTCAACCACCACAAGTAACTTTGGGTAAAGATGCAAGATCTGAGTTTAACTCCTGTGTTAATTTTCTCCAAAACCATTTAAAATCATATTTTTTGCATAAGGCTGTTCAACTCCTGCTTTTTCTAATCTTTCTTTGAGAAGTTTGCGCAATTGTCCAGAAACACCTATAGCAGTGTCTGGAATAATTGTTGTGATTGTACTAATTAAGATATCATGTTTTCTAAACTCTTCAATTCTTCTAATTGTTGTCTTCTCAAGTACATTGGAATTACTTGCAGCTAATTCTTCGCCAATTTCTTCTACTATTTTGTAAACCAAGTCTAGGTTAGCTTTATAACTTACACCAAATTCAACAATTACTTTATTCCAAGATTCTTTAGTATAGTTAACAATTTGATCAATGTCACCATTTCTAATAATTTGATGATGTCCTTGAATACTTCTGATAGTTGTGGTTCTCAATTCTATTGATTGAACATAACCACTAAACTTTCCTATCTTAACAAAATCTCCTACTAAAAAATCTCCTTCAAACAGAATAAAAAAGCCAGCGATAATATCTTTAACTAATGTTTGGGCGCCTAAACTGATTCCTACTCCCAAAATACCCGCAGCAGCTAAGATAGGTAAAGGATTTATTCCCAAAGCGTAGAGTATAAAAATACCAGCAAAAAAGAAAATCAAGTATTTAACAACGCTTTCAATTAGAGGCAGAAAGGTACTTTTCATTTTATAATCTTTTTTCTTAGTATCCTTATCTCCATCCATAAACATTAGCTTTTCTATAATTAGTTTACTAATTTCTACAATAATACGACTGAGAAAAACTATGGCAACAACTCTCACCAGCTTTTCACCGAATGTGGCTAAATCAGCTAGTATTTCAATTTGCCTAATGGCAAAGGTTGTAAATAAAACTGCAACTGCTGTTTCTAAACATCTTCGGAAAAAACCGAGTAAGTGTCTAAATCTCTGATATATTTGAAAAATTTGATTAGATTGGGATAACCTCAGACTTAAATTATCTAAGGTATCAACAATTATACTCACAGATTTCAAAATCAAAATTCCTATAGAAAAAATAATATAAATTTTGATTCCTGTATAAACTGTTTTGATAATTGTCTCTGGTAAGTAAAAAAACAATAGCGTGATGTTAAAACCAATTAACCAGAAGCTATTTTTTATAGCTGTTTCGGCCGTATCAAAAAACTTGGCTACGCTTTCGTCATTTTCTTTGATCTCATCAAAATCTTGGGCAAAAACACAAGCTTTTTTAAGTCCATAGGCAACACCTTTGTTAAGGTAATAAATTAACCAAAAAAGCATTATGGTTTTGACAATTCCTAGTCCTAAATTAATCCAGGTTTGAGGAGGAATTTTTTCAATTAAGTTTATAGTGTAAGCTGGAATTGATTTATTTTGATAAAATAGCCAAAAGTTAAACCCCAGTACAGAAAATGCTGCTACAGTACTAACTATGATAATCAGAAAGCGAATATTATTTTCTGCTTTTTTGAAGATAGACTGACTCTTATTTAAGAAATTTGAACCCTTGAGTAAACTAAAAGCTTTGTTATTAATCCAAAGTAAGAAAAACGTCAATGTATAAATAATTGCTATTTCTAAACAGGTAAATAAGATATCTCTCATTGTCTTTGACCTCTTTGTAGTTTTTAGTTTGGTATTTTTACTTGAATATGTTTAAATTTTTATACAGTGAATATTGCTTAAGGATTACTTTAACTGGTAAAAGTCAAGGAATTTAACTATATTTTGCCATACTTATCTCTTACACCTTCAGCTTCTTAAAACCACTTTATAAGCACATAATTGAAATCTAACACCTTAGCTATGCTTATATGTCATTATATCTCATCAAAATTAAGATTAAGTTAAAAGAAAAATAAAATTCTTTATCCTCCCCTTCTCACATCTTGCATCTTTATCACTCATTTACTGGTTGTTGTTGAGTAATGAGTTTTGAAGTAATGAGTTTTAAAGTAATGAGTAAAAGAATTGATGTTAAACCCCTAGGAGACAAAGATTATAGAGAATTAACCATCAAGAACATTTTTCCTAAAAAATTAGTACATAAGTTCTGGTGGAAGATATCAGGGAGAGGGGGAGAAAGAGAGTTTTTAAGTATTTATACTTACTTTTTTGGCGATCGCCTGAGGGCACAAATCCTTTTAACCACTAAATAAATAAACTGTTTTTTCAGCTAATTTAGTACTAAAGTACTAGTATCAGATATGAGCCTTGAGTAAATTTCAACCAAAACTATCATGAGTGTAAATAATTAAATCTACACTCTCCTCTCTACCAGA
>NZ_JALKVM010000195.1:0-2277 GCF_057440575.1 Johannesbaptistia floridana | reverse complement strand
TTTATGAGAGGACTCGGGCCTAATATGAATTTATGTTAAGAATCGTTGCATTATTATCTGCCACAAGTTATTGTAGTATAAGAAATAAGACATAAATTTGTATTTCATGAATAAGATAAATTTAGGAAATTTAGATGGTAGCAACGGCTTCGTACTCAACGGTATTGATGCTAACGACGCTTCTGGTCGTTCAGTTAGTAGTGCTGGTGACGTTAATGGCGATGGTGTCGATGACTTGATTGTCAGCGCTTTTTTTGCTGACCCCGACGGGAAGACAGACGCTGGCGAAACTTATGTAATTTATGGCAAAGCAAACGGTAATTTTTCTGCTAGTTTGGATTTAGACAATTTAACCACTAATGGCTTCACTATCAAGGGTGCTAATGCCGGCGATCGCTCTGGTCGTATAGTAAGTGCTACAGACATAGATAATGATGGGATAAATGACATAATTATTAGCGGCTATCTAGCAGATCCCGATGGTAAAACCGATGCTGGTGAAACTTATGTCATTTATGGCAGATCTAATAGTTTTACCTCTGGTATTTCGCTATCATCGGATCTAAATGGCACTAGGGGCTTTGTTATCAAAGGTGTTAATCCCGGCGATGAATCGGGATATTCAGTGAGTGATGCTGGAGATATTAATGGTGATGGGATAAATGACCTAGTTATTGGGGCAAGACTTGCCAACAATAAGACAGGAGCAGCTTATGTAGTTTTTGGAAGAAACGGAAGGACATTTGGTTCTACTTTGGACCTATCGAGTCTCGATGGCAGTAATGGTTTTACGATCAATGGGGTTCGTGCTATAGACCCAGACTTATTTGGTAGGTCCGTTAGTGACATAGGAGATATTAATGGCGATGGTGTCGATGACTTACTGATTGGTGCGCCTTTCGCTGCTCCTCCTAATGCTAGTCGGGCCACAAGAGCAGGGGCGGGATATGTTGTTTTTGGAAAAAAAGGTGGCTTTGATGCAACAATTGAAGCGTCTGCTCTAAATGGCATTAACGGTTTCAGAATCGATGCTAATCTCTTATCTGGTGATGGCGGTTTTACGAATGATGATGATCAGCTAGGAATATCTGTAAACGATGCTGGTGACATCAATGGAGATGGAAGAGATGACCTGATTATTGGTGCTGTTGGTGGTGATCCTGATTTTTTAAGAAGAGGAGCAGGAGAGACCTATGTAGTTTTTGGCCGTGATTCTTCTATTAATGTATCTGATCTTGACGGCACTAATGGTTTTACCCTCAATGGTATTGCTGGTGCCGACGAATCTGGCCGAGCTGTAAATAGTGCTGGAGATTTTAATAATGACGGAATTGATGATATTATCATTGGTGCAAGAAGCGCAGATCCCAATGGAAAAGAGAATGCAGGAGAAAGCTATATAGTTTTTGGTAACCGAAATGGTTTTCCTGAGACTTTTGAGCTTTCAAGTATCGATGGAGAGAACGGTTTAATCCTTGAAGGTGTTGATAGTGGCGACCTGACGGGATTTGCTGTGAGCAGCGCCGGAGATATTAATGGCGATGATATTGATGATGTCGCTGTTACTGCCAGAACTGCCACTGTCGATGGAAAGTCCGAGGCTGGAAAAACCTATGTAGTATTTGGATTTAACAATCGACCACCAGTAGCTGTAGATGATAACTTTGAAGTAGATGAAGATAGAACCCTCAGTAATAATGTTTTAAGCAATGACAGCGATCCTGATGGCGATAGCTTGACAGTTAGCAGTAATACTAATCCTAGAAACGGTACAGTTACTGTTAATAGCGATGGTTCATTTACTTATCGACCTGACCGTGATTTTAATGGTAGTGACCGCTTTAATTACACTATTGATGATGGTAACGGTGAAACTGACACAGCTAGAGTTGATATTACTATTAACCCTCGCCCAGATTCCCCAGATGCTAGAAATGATTTTTTTGCAACAGACGAAGGCCAAAGTGTTAGTGGTAACTTGTTTAACGACAATGGTAACGGTAGGGATAAAGATGACGACGGTGACGACTTTGCAGTTGTAAGAAATACTAATCCTAGTAATGGTACAGTTAATGTAAGTGGCAATGGCAATTTCACCTACACTCCTAATCCCGGTTTCGATGGTACTGATAGTTTTACTTACACAATTGAAGATGATACGGGCAGAGAGGATACAGCCACTGTAGAAATAACTGTAAATTCTGTTAATGATGCGCCAACAGCTAATAACGATACAGTGACTACCAATGAAAATACCATAGTCACTGGTGATGTGTT
>NZ_JALKVM010000194.1:0-15920 GCF_057440575.1 Johannesbaptistia floridana | reverse complement strand
CGAACCAACCTACATAAAGGCGGTTTTCAGTGCTAGTTACCCACTGACAGAACTGCTCCCAAAGGCTCGCATTGGAGCGCTGTTGTAAAGTAGTAGTCATTGTGCTTATGATTTCTATATTGTTTTCAAGGTACAAAGGCTTTTTGTTTGCCCACATTTACATAATAACTTGTCTCTTGAAGTTTTGTAAAGGGTTTTTAAGTTTTTATCTGCTTATATTAAGTTTGTTAATAATAAGTTTTTTTTATACGCCTAAGAAAAGCAAGTCTGATTAATATTAAAATATATAGTACTGATCTTTTTTCTCAAAATGTCAATATACAAAAAAATAGAGTTTTTTGAATCTTCCTATCCAAGTCTCATCGTTAGTCCAGTCACAATAACGAATTTTATTGAATCTATAATAAATTTATTAATTGAAGAAGAACTAGAAACTACACTGTGGATAAAACCAGCTACAACCTGGACTGAAGAGATTAAAAAATACCAAAATCAAGGTAAAGTCAAAAAAATATACTGGTGTCAAACGGCTGAATATGAAAATACCAGTGCTTCTTCGGTATATAACTCAGTAGTTATGCCCATCCAGCTTAAACATAGCCCAGACTTAGCCAAAGAATTCTTTTTAATAGCTATCTCAAAAGAATTTTCAATCCTATTATTAGTGAAGCAACCACCAGTTTCTACAATACCCACTAAAATTACTAGAAGACATTCATCATTGCAACTTAAACTATTTTGTACATCAGAAAATTCAATAATTAATCAAATTCTTGAGAGTATCAAAGAGGAAATGATTAGTGAAGAGGAGAGAGAGCGCTATTTACAAGATGAGATTACCACAGCATCAGCAACTAACAGGGAATCGCTTTTATTCGTTAAACTGCTACTTAAACAAATTAAAGAAACCGAAAAATTAACCCAATTAACCATAAATTCTACCAACAGTAATCAAGCATTAAATCTTAGAAATCATCAATCTTTGCTATTGCAAGAAGAATTTATCACTCAACTCACATCTGAATTAAGGCCACCCTTAACTAATATGAGAACAGCAATTTCCCTATTAGAGTCAAAAACGCTGAAAACTAATCAACGTCAACGCTATCTAGATTTGTTGCATCGAGAGTGGGAAAAGCAAAATTCTCTATTAACTGGTTTATTAGAATTAGTGAAGTTAGATCATCTCTCCTCTCAGGAAAGTTCCTCCCAAGCTAATGTTACTGAAATTTTACCTAGTATTATCAGTACCTATCAACCAATCGCCGCAGAGCGTAACATTCAATTAGAATATAAAATGTCCCCAAACCTACCATTAGTTTATTGTCCGAATCTATGGTTAAAAAAAATTATTTTTAACCTACTTGATAATAACCTTAAGTATACTGACGAAGGCGGTCGAGTGTATGTTGAAGCCTCATTGACTCCCAATGGAGTAGTTATGGCGTTTAGTGATACTGGTAAAGGAATTATGAAAGAGGAACTCCCGAAAATTTTCAATAGTTTCTATCGGGGTAATCATAAAGAAGCAGAAGAAAATACAAGTGCAGGTTTAGGTTTAACTGTAGTTCAACAACTGTTAAATCGCTGTCATGGTTCCATAACAGTTAAAAGTAAAATTGATCAAGGTTCTACCTTTCAAATTTTACTTAAAATTGTAGATAGTTAACTATATGGGAAATTTCTGGTTGGAACAGGATTTAGAAATACTATAAGAACTTTGGAGTGGTAAAAAGATGGTTACAACTTCTCCCTTTTGTTCATGTTGACGTATAGTTAGCTTACCTCCCATCAAATTAAACAAATTTTTGGTTACATTTGTATTAAGGCTTAAACTACCTGTTTCTGGTTGGAACATTAACAATTTACCCAAGGATTTAAAAGGATTACCAGGATAATTAGCGAAAGAAACTAACTCCATTTTTATTTGACTACCAGCAGTAGTAATTTGTATTTGTATCTCGCCTCCGCCCGATAAATCTTTAGTTAATCTCTCCAACAGATTAGTTAAAATTTGCTCCAACATTCCTGGGTCTCCTAAAACTATAGGTAATTTAGGAGGAAGTAAGATATTTAAATGAACGTTACGACGTTCAGATTGCTTTTGCCAATTGGGTAGATTATCTTCTAGGAGTTTTTCTAAGGAAATTGGTAATAGTGGTAAAGAATTATTAATAGGCTGTTTTTCTAATTCAGTAGCTTTAAAAATCAACTCCATGCGATTGATTTGCCCTTTACATTCTTGTTCAATGGTTTCTAGGCGTTTAATTACGTCTTGGCTTAACTGAGAAGAACGTCTTAATAACAATCTAGTTAATGTAAGTATAGTTGTTAGAGGAGTTCTTATTTCGTGAGTTAAAGCTTGTAAAAGTTCTATTTCTTTATATACATGATTATAGGAGTTATATTTAGCTGAAATATTGACATTTGTAGCTGATGGTTCTTTCTCGATATCAAAGAATTGATTACTAGGGTAATGACTCAGAGGTACCGAATCTACTGGTAAATTTTCTAAAAGATAACGAGAAAACTGCATGACTAGGCGATAATCAGGTTCAACAAAAGGAAATTTATTAATTAATTTCTCTAAAGACTGTAAATTCTGATAATTAGCTAAAATTAGTCTATTTTTTAATGTAGCCCAAACATTTTTTAATAATTCGGGGTCAAAAGAAAAGTTAAATGCTGGTAATCCTGAGTTATCGATGCCGAGGATAACTACTAAACTAAATTTACTAGTTAAGAGTAATCCATAAGTTTCGTTAGCAATGGGATCTTCTGGTAATAATGGTAAACAAATAGGAGAGTGATTAGTGGTTTGAGAAGCTAAATCATTGGCACTAGGTAATGACGAAGTTCTGGAAGTAAATTGATTCAAAGCTGCTGGTATAAATACACCAGTGTATAAAGGAGTAGTTAAATGCCCTTGACTAAGCAAAGGTATGGGTCCAGAAAGCATTACTCCTTCAAAGGATTCTGCTTGTTCCTCCGTAGGTGTCAGCGATTGTCCAGATTTCACATCAAAAGCTTGGGGATGACCTGTAGGGAGAGTAACTACTGATGTTAATAAATAGTTCTCTATAGCCGCAATTGCTGCGTACCATTCTCTTTCAGCTTTTATTTGAGCCTGATGATAGGTTACATTGTTGCTTTTACCATTGGCTTGTTTTTGAAACTGATTTTTGTCTGCTATTTTAAATTCGTCTTGATGACGATAGAATAATTCGCTGAGAGTTGGTAGTGACCAGTGCTTGATAATCATTAATTACATTTAGTTCGACCAGATAAAAATTAAGCTATCTTGATAATAACGAGATTTACCAAGTAAATGTAAAGCAGGTCAACCGAACTAATTAGTGTTGGTTTCCTACTTTTGGTTTCATAAATTGTAGACTTTTAGGAGAAAAATTAAGTTTATGTCTAATGTAGAAACAACTAATCAACTTCCTTTGGGAGGATTTGTCAAAATATTGGCGATCGCCATCTTCCTGATATTTGGTATCTGGATAGGACTGAGATTTTTTTTACCAGATTTCCCCACAGTTTTTGCGGGCAATCAACCAGATAATCTAGGTATCAATCAAGAAGGAAAGTTAGCCCCTTGTCCTAATAGTCCTAATTGTGTAAATAGCCAAAGTGAAGATGATGATCACTATATCACTCCGATAACAGTAGATTCATTAGATTCTTGGGCTAAATTGAAACAGATAATCGAAGCACAACCAAGGGCAGAAATTATTGCTGAAACTGATAACTATATCTATGCTCAGTTTACCAGTAGATGGATGGGCTTCGTAGACGATGTAGAATTTCTCGTTTCCCCTACAAAACCTAATACAATCGAGGTGCGTTCTGCTTCTCGTTTAGGAGAATCAGATTTGGGAGTTAATCGTCAACGGATTGAAACAATTAGACTACTAGTAAGCTAGTATAGATTTTTACAAATAAAACCCACGTGCTTCTAGCCGTGGGACTCTCTACAAAAGCAGAAAATACTAAGGAAAAAAGAGCGATCGCTCCTAAATCAATTTTCCCAAAGATAAACTTCAATAATAACAGCTTTTGTGCCAAGATGATGGTAGAAGCGAGAAAAAATAGTTCAGGAGAATTAAAGAATGCGTGCAGTGCTGATGGCAGGTGGTTCGGGTACTAGATTACGCCCTTTGACTTGTGATCTCCCTAAACCAATGGTACCAATTTTAAACAAACCCATTGCCGAACACATTATCAATCTACTCAAAAAAGTAGGCATAAGAGAAATTATTGCTACTTTACATTATTTTCCTGATATCATGCGCGATTACTTTCAAAATGGTAACGACTTTGATGTTGATATCACCTATGCCGTAGAAGAAGAACAACCCCTAGGCACTGCCGGCTGTGTTAAAAACATTCAAGAATTATTGCATAGCACTTTTTTAGTAATCAGTGGAGATGGAATTACTGACTTTGACTTACAAAAGGCGATCGCTTATCATCGAGAGCAAAATTCTCTAGCCACTATAGTATTAACGCGAGTTCCCAACCCCATGGAATTTGGGGTAGTTATCACTAATCCAGATGGACGTATTTCTCGTTTCTTAGAAAAACCATCTACAAGTGAAGTGTTTTCAGACACCGTTAATACAGGAACCTATATTTTAGAACCAGAAGTTTTAGACTACTTACCCGTCAACCAAGAAGCAGATTTCTCCAAAGACTTATTTCCTCTCCTCTTAGCTGAAGGTAAACCAATATATGGCTATATAGCCGAAGGTTATTGGTGTGATGTGGGACACCTAGACGCTTATCGACAATCACAATATGATGCCTTAAACCAACAAGTTTATTTACAACTAGAATATCATCAAAGATCTACGGGAATTTGGATAGGCAATAATACTTATATAGACCCTACAGCCAAAATTGAACCTCCAGCAGTCATAGGTAACAATTGTCGCATTGGGCCTCGTGTTACCATCAGTGGAGGAACAGTGATTGGGGATAATGTGACAGTAGGTGCTGATAGTGAACTGAGAAGACCAATTATCTGGAATGGTGTAATAATTGGCGAAGAATCTCATTTAAGTGCCTGTATTATCGCCCGAGGCAGTCGTCTGAATCGTCGTTGTCAAATTTTAGAAGGTGCAGTTATTGGACAATTATCTCTTGTAGGAGAAGAAGCAAAAATCAGTCCAGGGGTAAGAGTTTGGCCTAGTAAAATAATCGAACCAGGAGCAATTTTAAATATTAATTTAATTTGGGGTCATACAGCCCAAAGAAACTTATTTAGTCAAAGGGGGGTGTCAGGATTAGCGAATATAGATATCACTCCAGAATTTGCCGTTAAACTGGGAGCATCTTACGGTTCAACCCTAAAACTTGGTGCCCAGATAGCGGTATCTCGGGATCAACGCAGTGTATCGAGAATGGTAAGCCGCTCTTTGATAGCCGGTTTAATGTCTACAGGCATCCATGTACAAAACTTAGAAGCTGTAGCTATTCCGATTACGCGCACCCTTGTTCCCAAATTAGGTGTACAGGGAGGAATTCACGTGAGAGTAGATCCAGATCGCCCTGACTACGTACTCATAGAATTTTTTGATAAACAGGGAATTAACATTTCTAAATCCATAGAAAAGAAAATAGAAGGAGCTTATTTCAAAGAAGACCTCCGACGTGTAGGAATACAGGAAATAGGCAACATGTACTATCCTTCTAACTCTCAAATAATTAATAGTTACAGTCAAAACTTTGAAGAATATTTAAATGTAGAAGCACTACGCAACAGTGGCGCCAAAATAGTCATTGATTACATGTATGGTGTAGCTGGGGCCATCTTACCAGAATTATTAAATAAATTTGGCTGTGATGCTGTGGTCCTTAACGCTAGTTTACGTCAACTAGCAATTTTCCAACAAGAAAGAGAAAATCTACTTTTGCAACTAGGGCACGTAGTTGAAGCAGTAAAAGCTAATTTTGGGGCCCAAGTTTCTGCCAACGGCGAACAATTTATGCTTGTAGATGAATCTGGTAGACAAATTCGTGGCGAAACTCTAACAGCATTGATGGTTAACATGATGTTAACAACGCATCCTAGAAGCACAGTAGTTGTACCAGTAGACGTTTCCAGCGCCGTAGAACAAATTGCCCGGCGTCACGATAGCCAAGTAATTCGTACAAAAGTTAACCCCACTGCCTTAATGGAAGCTTCTCAAGCTAACCCCAATGTGATTTTAGGGGGAAGTGCCAATATGGGCTTCATTTTTCCCCAACTACATCCGGGTTTTGATGCTATGTTAAGCATTGCTAAACTAATAGAAATGCTCACAGTTCAAGAACAATCTTTAGCCCAAATTCGCAGCGAACTTCCCCGAATTTCTCATCGTTGTTCTACTATTCGTTGTCCATCAAGTGTCAAAGGTTCTTTAATGCGTCATCTCGTAGAAACCCATCCCACAGAATATTTAAGATTAATCGATGGAGTAAAAATTATTGACCCCAGAAATGATAATTGGGTATTAATCTTACCTGATGCCGGAGAGTCTCTAGTACATATTTACGCTAATTCAGAAGAGAGAGGTTGGGCAGATTCTAGCTTATCTAGTTACAAACAAAAAGTTCAAACTTTTATTGATCAAGAACAAGGAATTGATTAGATATGAAGGGATGACAACTTTTTTTGAAAATCTGTAGGTTGGGTGATCGCTACTCAACCCAACATTAATTTTATTATTTATCTAAATGCTTAAAAACGAGGTTCGTAGTTGGACTTTAGTCCAATATATCTGACGGGGCGACAACAGGATTAAAATGAAGGCAGCAAGCCGAAGGTGGGGGCGCAAGCAAGAGCGCCCCTACTAGCTCACATCACTTGCACCAGTACTCTTGTACTAAATCGGCTAAAAGCAGGTATGGAGAAGAAAGAGCGATCTCGTGCAAGATCGCTTAAATATTCCAAGTGACTCCATTCTTCAAATTGAGCAAGAACCACCCCTTATGACAGACTTGCTAGGTTTACCTCTAAAAGTATGAATAGAAACAATTGGTAGTCTGATTACAACTTGTTGAAGAGAGAATTTCGCCTTGTGCATTAAAATTCTAACTCAACCTCATCAAAAACCCGCTACCAGTTCTGAGTTAACTGCGTCCGAGTAATGTTTTTACTTCAATTTGAATATTAGGAAAAGTAATTGGGGTAATCGAACCTTCATTGACTTTAAACTTGGTTTTGTAATCGTTACCAGATGATTCTCTAAAAACAATTATCTCTGTTGTTTTTAAGCTAATAACCCAATATTCATTAATTCCAGCCTTAGCGTAGATTGTTTTTTTTCTGCCCAAGTCTTCTTCTAGAGTAGTGTTAGATATTTCTACAAGCCAATAAATATCTTCTGGATAGGGGTGGCGTTCTGAGTAATTTCTGTTGGTCAAACGCACTACAGCAATGTCGGGTTCGGGTTCAGAGTTTTCTAGGGTAATCGGGTGAGCTTCTCTAATTCGAGCAACTCCTCTAAGAAGTTCTCGCAAGTATTCGGCTACATTGTCATTGGTAGAACTGTGTAATGGCCCTTCAGGACTCATCTCAATAATTTCTCCTGCTAATAATTCTACAGAGCGGTTATTTAGAACTCCACTGTCAATCATGCGGTGATAATCTTCGACCGACCATTTAGCTAAAGTTGTCATCTAATGTTTCTCCTTTTGAGTCACTCGATTGAGAGCTATTTGTCTATATTAATTTCATTATTCATGAAGAAAGCGTCAAGCTCCTGCTCCTCTATTCTATCTACAACTGTAGAGCATAGGGATTAACATGACCATAAATTAGAGGTGTGAGACGGTGTTGCTGAGTTATCAGTGGATTAAGATGTCACAGGTATTGTTTTAGATCGAAGGCTAGTGCATCAATAATCTTACTGAATACCATAACATTTTTAGGTTCTGTTGCTCTCGAATTATGAAGCATACAAGATTTCTATGTATCTCGCGTATTTTTAAGCAGCAACATCAAATAGTGATTCAACAAATTTTCGAATGAGCTACACTCTCCCTATTACGAACACCATCAACTTGACCTTTGTTGATGGGCGATCCCGTGCTTGGCTCGCTCCGTAGGCGATCGCATCTACTCCCATAGAGAATTTGATATGATTGTACGAGATTATATTAGTTGTAAAACCTGTGAAGAACGTTACATAGTAAGAGCAGGACTTGGAATAGAAAAAGCTCAACCTCATAGTTTTGATCGGAAATTTTTTTACTATTTTATTGGCGCACTCGCCTAGGAGCGAGATCTTGCACTCTTATCGCCTGTTGCAAACCCCAATCCCCACAAGCTTTTTAGCCCACCTGTCACCCCGTCAGGGGATTAAAAACTGACGGGGCGACAACAGGATTAAAATGAAGGCAAGTGTTAGGTTTTAGGTGCTGACTATTATTCTGTAGGGGCGCTCATACTTGCGCCCGCTATGAAGGCTTGCGTTGTTTGACTTGCGCCCTCGTTGGCTTGCGCCCCATCTTTGGCTTGCGCTAAGTAGCACAAAATCCAGTATTATAGTAGCAGTTGACGTGCCTAGTGTTGAGCCGCTTTGCCGAAAGGCAATAAAGAAAGTGTAACAAAAAATACAATTCCCCCATAACACCAAAAGAAAGGCCCTAATTAACCCAATCTTGAGGTTTGAGAAAAACTTCATAAAGCTCAGCTTCTCTGGTATTCTCCTCTGGATGATAAGAATATTCCCAACGGACTAAAGGTGGTAAAGACATCAAAATAGATTCTGTTCTTCCTTTGGTTTGTAGTCCAAAAATAGTGCCTCTGTCATATACCAAGTTAAACTCTACATAACGTCCACGACGGTATAGCTGAAAATCGCGTTCTTTTTCAGAATATTCTAAGTCTCGTCGTTTTTCCACAATTGGTAAATAAGCAGGCAAAAAAGCTTCACCACAACTAGAAACAAAGGCAAATATCTCTTCCCAAGTTCGTTGTTTTAATTCTGGAAGACTTTGAGAGTAAGTAGCAGCTTCTCCTTCGCTATCAGGACCACGGTAGAGACCCCCTTGTCCATCTTGATAGTCAAAGAAAATTCCTCCCACACCTCTAGCTTCTTCTCGATGCTTCAGATAAAAATATTCATCACACCAACGCTTAAAAACGGGATAATATTCTTGATGGTGCTTATCACAAGCTGATTTAAGAGTTTTATGAAAATGTGAGGCATCTTCAGCAAAACCATAGTAAGGAGTTAAATCAGCCCCACCACCGAACCACCATACTGGTCCAGCTTCAAAATAGCGATAGTTGAGGTGAACTGTTGGTATATAAGGATTTCTCGGATGCAAAACCATTGACGTGCCCGTAGCATAGAATTCGTGACCCTCAGCCTCAGGTCTTTGCTTTAAAATCGAAGGAGGTAACTGTTTTCCCCAAACTTCAGAAAAATTAACGCCCCCCTGCTCAAAAATTTCACCATTTTTGATAACTCGTGAACGTCCACCTCCGCCTTCAGGTCTGTCCCAAGAATCTTCTTGAAACTTACTCTTACCATCAATTTCTTCTAACGCCTTGCAGATTTCATCTTGAAGTCCCAACATAAATTCTTTAACTCTAATTCTAGAGTCTGTAGGAGGGGTGAAAAAGCTTTCTGAGGATGTGCTTAAAGCAGTCATATTTCTTAACTTAACTTAATTTAGTTCTCGTAATTGGCTATAGTTTTATATTCTCATCTTTTTGTTAGATTTGTCAGGGAAACTTATGCCTAAATTTTCTGTTAGAATAATAAACTTGGATTAAGGATTTTTGGAAGAAGTAAAACGTGATTCTAAATTTTTCTTTCAAACTCATAGCAGCCAAAGGAAAATTATTCTGTAAATTTTCCCTGTTTAAAACCTATCGAGTTGTTAGCAATGCACCTGTAGACTTACTTTGGCAAAAACTAGTCAATATTGCCGATGTTTCTTGGCATCCTTTGTTTTTTAAAACTAATGTGCCCAATGGATTAATCGCTAAACCAGGTTTAATTTATCAAGTGGTTACTCGCTTAACACCGATTCCAATTCGCATTTTTGTGGAAAATGTACGTCCAGGAGAACTACTGTCAATTAGAATTCTAGCGATACCTGGTATGGAACAAAGAATTACTTATCAAGTAGAATCAACTCTATGCGGAAGTTATATATCCTATTCTGTAACTCTACGGGGTTGGCTTTCTCCCCTAATTTGGTGGTGGATTCGACCCTATTCTGCTAGAGTAGCTTCAGAATTAGCTCATGCAGTAGAAAGACTAGTCTGATTGAACTAGTTAAAATATAATAAGTTTTTATACTAATCGTTGACCCAATTATGCTTGACACCCAATCGGTTTTAGAAGTTTTACAACCAGTGAAAGACCCTGAATTAAACAAAAGTTTAGTTGATTTAGGGATGATTCGTAATATTCAAATCAAAGACAGTTCTGTGGATTTTACCCTGGTGTTGACAACTCCGGCTTGTCCTTTACGAGAGTTGATTGTCGATGATTGTAAAAAAGCAGTTATGCAATTACCAGAAGTAAAAAATGTCAATGTTGAAGTAACCGCAGAAACTCCTCAACAAAAATCTTTGCCTAATCAACAATCTATTACTGGTGTGAAAAACATTCTCGCTATTTCTAGTGGTAAAGGTGGCGTGGGCAAAAGTACAGTAGCAGTAAATGTAGCAGTAGCTTTAGCTAACCTGGGAGCAAAAGTAGGGTTATTGGATGCCGATATCTATGGACCAAATACTCCCACTATGCTAGGTTTACAAAACTCCCAAATAATGGTCACAAAACAAGGAGAAGTGGAAATCCTAGAACCGGCTTTTAATCACGGCATACAAATGGTTTCTATGGGTTTTCTCATTGACCCAGACCAACCTGTAATGTGGCGCGGTCCGATGTTGAATGGTATCATCCGTCAATTTCTCTATCAGGTAAACTGGGGAGAATTAGATTATCTAATTGTAGATATGCCTCCAGGCACTGGCGATGCTCAATTAACTATGGCTCAAGCTGTACCTATGGCAGGCGCAGTAATCGTTACTACTCCTCAAACAGTATCTTTAGTAGATTCTCGTCGCGGCTTAAAAATGTTTCAGCAACTCGGGGTTAACGTTTTGGGCATTGTGGAGAATATGAGCTATTTTATTCCTCCAGATTTGCCAGATAAAAAATACGATTTATTTGGCTCCGGTGGCGGGAAAAAAACCTCTGAAGAGTTAAAGGTTCCTCTCCTGGGTTGTATTCCTCTAGAAATACCTCTGAGAGAAGGGGGAGATCTAGGCATACCAATTGTGGTCAAAGAACCAAATTCAGCTTCCGCTAAAGCTTTGGTAGAAGTCGCTAAGGCGATCGCCGCTAGGGTTTCTGTGGCAGCTTTTGCTTAATATCTCAATTCAACAATAGGAGTTTAAAAAACTATGATTTTACCAGGTATGAATGTTCAAGTAACTAATCCCGATGATACTTACTATCGTTTTGAAGGCTTAGTACAACGAGTCAGTGATGGGAAAGTAGCTGTTTTATTTGAAGGGGGAAATTGGGATAAATTAGTCACTTTTCAACTGTGGGAGCTAAAAGTAGTCTAAAATAGTTATATGCGCATCCCCTTACCTCAGTTTAATTCAGATCAGCGCCATCCTGACCATATCGCTGAGGTAATTGAAACTACAACGATGGAGTTTCTGGCTCAATGTCTTGAGCCGGAAAATTTATCATTTCCCATCATGCCCCCCTTCGGCAGTTGGGTAAAATCTTTTGATGAAGAGTCAGGGAATACAATAGTAGGCATAGTGAGTTATGTAACGACAACCCCCATAGATTCAGTACACCGCGCTCGCGCTTTAGGCTTATCTCTACAAGAATTACGAGAAGAACAACCTCAAATCTTTGCTATGTTGAAAACTGAGTTTCGCGCTGCTATTGTGGGATTTGTAGCACCAAACTCTAGCAATGGAAATCAAAAGTCAGGCACAGTTTACCAATATTTACCACCACGACCTCCCCAAATTCACCAAGCAGTTTATCGTTGTCAGAGTTCAGAAATTATTCACTTCACAGAAAAACTAGATTTTTTACGTATACTGCTACAAATAAAGGGTATTCCCGTAGAAGCTTTAATTGCCGCAATCATACGCAATATCTATAGTCTACGTAAAGGCGATCGCGCTTGGCTAGTTAATGCCGGGAGAACTCTCAATCTTTTACTCAAAGAAGATTATGATTGTCTACAATATATTCTTAGTCAAGTTCATCTCTAACTAAGTTTAGTTTTAATTATCTTCTTCATCAGAGTGCAAATTTAGAAACAACATTTCCCGATGACGCATAGTATTAAAAGCCACATCCCAAGTAAAAGTAAAAGACTGAAATGATTCAGCAGAAATGCGATCGTGATCTAAATCATGAACAACTTGATTAAACAGAGTAAATAACTCCCCACGTATAGTATCTAACTCTTCTAAACCCTCACTACTATTAATCTGGTCTACTAATCTAATAATTTCTAAATTATACTTATCAGCGCGGTTTTTTTGTTTCTCCTGTAACCACATCTTAAATTGCCAAATACCAGAAGCAACCAACATGGACACCGAAAGAATTAAACCAATTGATTCAGCATATCTTTCTAAAAAACTCGGCTCATCTTGATTGTAATAGGATTTAGCACCTTGATGAAAAGAAAATCCTAATTCTTGTGTATAGTCAGGTTTAACAATCGTCGAAGATTGTCTATGTAACCTAATTAGCTCATTTCTATTTTCAAAAATAATCCGCGTAATTTCTTGAACTATATAGGGATCGACCGAGCGATGTGTCACCAGTACAGCTCTAACTCCAACTACAGGTAAATCTTCACTGGGAGTAGGAATAGCACCATTGTATGTTCCTTGAGGAATAGTATAAGGTTGTAGAGCCGGAAAAAATAATTGTAAAGCCCCAGCTTGTTCAATAGGAACTATTTCGATTTGAGGGTTACTCAATAATTTGCTTACACTTGAATTACCTAAAGCGATAATCCGAAACAAAGCATCAACTTCCCCAGCTAATAAAGCTTCCTGTGCAGCCTGAGAAGGCATGGGAATTACCTCAAAATCTTGCTTTTTCAGCCCATAATGTTGGCTTATTGGCCAAAAAGCATCATAAGATCCACTTCCCTCCGGCATTAGGGCAATTTTTTTCCCTTTTATATCTTTAAATTGGTCAATTCCTGAATCTGTATTAGCAATCAAATGGAATATTTCAGGAAATAAAAAAGTAATAGCTTGAGTATTATTACCCACCGTAGTATCTGCCTGCAATACAGCTAACTCAACTTTCTGATCATCTATCCGTTGTTGATTTTCTTGAGAACCACTCGTTGATAAAACTTCTATTCGTATGTCAGAACTATGTTTCTCCACAATTTGGGCTAAAGCCTCACCAAAGGCATAGTATTCACCACTTGTGCCTCCAGTAGCAATAGTCAAAGTATGAATATGGTCTTTTGTTCTCATCCAATAGACGGCTACAGTAACTACAGCTAAAACACTAAAAGTTACTGTACCAAATAAAAACTTTCGTTCGTTAAACATCTTATTAACTAATATTTCAGCTAACACCTATTGTAAAAGATCCTATGATCAATTTCAGTCATATAGCAGTACAAAAAACGGGTGCAATAAACTTACTCAAAATTGCCAGCGAAAGCGGAGAGCGCCTTAGAGGCTGTTTTGTGGTCAATAATCTTGAGTTATTGGGAGGCGCTCTCCGCCACTTCACAAGTTATTTGTGACCCCAAACCATTAACTGGTAAAGGCTGGCAATTTTGAGCAGGTTTTCTCTCGCGGTTAGGATATTTTTAAGTAGTAAAAGTTACTACTTGCCTAACTCTTCCCTCTTCCCTAAATCCGTTAACTTCTATACCTCAGTAGACTTAAAAACGCTATAAGTAATTTATATCCTAGAAAGCTTACTAGGTGTCTATTTTAAATCCACTCAAAAATTTTTTAAATGTCAACAAAGGATTAAATTTTGATTCTCCTAGATAGCGATAGTATTTCCAAATTTTCCAGTAGGGACATCCTGGTTTGATTTTAATACCTGCCCAATGAAGATATCTTAATCTATCTTCTCCATCATATAGTAAATAATTCTTACCCATAAGTTTAGCATGAAAATTAGAAGATCCTGCCCAGCTTCCAGGTTCTTTTACTGCTCTTTTAGTAAGATTAAGCCGTTTTTGGGTAGCTGTTAAAATTACATAATTAAGCAAAGGTTGGTCTGTGGTTTTGCTAGAGAAATCAAAATACTCTGGATGTTGAGCACAATGTTTTAATAATTGATATAAATCTGGTTCTGTAAAAATTCCTTTTTTAGAAGCCCAAAAACCACTATTAAAAACATCAGCAAGTTGAGAATCGCTAAATATACTCTCTTCTTTGACAACAGTGGTAAAAATATCTTTTAGTTTATTACCCTTATGATGGTAGTCACAACAAACAAATTCATATTCTTCTAAATAAGTAAAAATTTCTCCTAAATCTTGAAAAATAACAATATCAGTATCAATGTAGATGAAATTATCCAAAGGACCAAACCATTGGACAAATTTACGCATTTTGTTAGGAAGGGCTAAAAAATCTTCAGGAAATATTTCTCTAATGCAACTAGTAAATTTGTCGATAAATTTTAAATTAGGAAAAAGGGCAACCTGATATTCTTCTAAATAAGTAGCAACTTGGTGATAATTATCATCAAAAGGAATTAAAATGATTGGTATATCAGGCTCATACAACCGTACGCTCTTAATCATAGCGATGGTTTGTTCCAACACACGATCATTAGCAATGAAGTAAATACCATTAGTCATGAATAAACCCTAATTTTTTAGTTAATTTTTGCAATAAATTGGGAGGTTGATTGTATTTTTTTGGTTTTCCTGAGAATTTTGGTTTATTTTCAGGTTCATGTAAATAGCGATAGTGTAAGAATATGTCTCGATAGGGAAAGTCTATGTTTTCTCCAGCACAGATTTTAGTAAACAGTTGAGAAGATAGGCCGATATAGTGTAAGTATGTTATGGGTTCTCCACCGTCATAAAGTAAGTTATTTTTAGCTACAAAATGAGAAGAAGTGACTGAGTTTCCTGTTCTTTTTTCCCTAGGCAATTGTAAAGCAAAATTATATACAGAATAATTGGACTTCATCATCATATAGTTAATTATACTTTGATCTACTACCATAGGATAAAGTATGGCAGAATCTCCTGCTTGTAGTTGCTCAAGTAACCACTTTCTTTGTTGGGGAGGAAAGATATCTTTTTTAGAAGCGTAAAAACCAGAACAAAAAATTTCTGTATTAATACGTTCTAAGGGAAAGATTTGAGTTAATTGAGGAGTATTAACTTCATAGATGTGTGATGGGTCTTTATATTGAAAATCATAAACTACGGCTTGATGATCATCTAATTTAGCAAAAATAAAACTGATATCTTTTAGTAACAGGGTATCAGCATCCATGTAAATAAATTCCTCAAAAGGTCCATCGAAAGCATAAAAACGATGATGGGTACCAAAACGATGATAATTAGTGCTACCTATTTGTTGCCAACGCTGATGGGCAGACGGATGACTATCCCAAACAGCCTTGACGAAGTTATCCCAACTTTCCATAGACTCTAAGTTATCATAAATACTAACTTGAGAACGTCGAGCTACTTCAGAGGCAATTCTAGTGATATTTTCATCATAAGGTATAATACAAATAGGAAAATTAGAGCCGAGAGTTACTTCTATACTATTAAGTAAGGCTACTAGCTGATCAAAAACGCGATCGTTAGCAAGAGTGCAAATACCTTTCATCTTTCCGCCCTCATGGAGACTCTGGCTAAACCTCTCATCAGGTTAGCGATGAGAGGAAATGAGGGACATAATTTATGTT
>NZ_JALKVM010000193.1:0-16054 GCF_057440575.1 Johannesbaptistia floridana | reverse complement strand
GCTTGCGCCCCCATCTTCGGCTTGCGCCCCCATCTTCGGCTTGCGCCCTTATCTTCGGCTTGCGCCCCCATCTTCGGCTTGCGCCCTTATCTTCGGCTTGCGCCCCCATCTTTGGCTTGCGCCCATCTTCGGCTTGCGTTATTGCAGTATGAGTAGGTTTTTTAACTAAAATCTAGATTAAAATTCAGTCTTCGATAACGCGCCTGGACGAATAAATACACAGCATAAGCGATTAAACCTGCCGCGACTAATCCTAATAGTATTCTACCAAAGGGCTGATTAGCAATAGTGTATAAGCTACCTTCGGTATCAGTTGTTTTACCTCCCCATCCCACCGCCAGAGAAAAGGCTAAAAATCCAACAATGCCATAAACAACTCCTTTGGCAATGTAACCAAATCTAACAAAAGTTTCCATTTTTTTTGATAAATAATTATATATTGACTCTCTAATAAAGATATTTAATCAACAAGATAATTACATCTGTCTAAGTAAATAAAACTAGAATTAGGTAGATGTTTAAATAAAATCCTTCATTTGGTTGATGTGCAAAATTAATTAAGTAATTTAAAATTAAAATAAACAAAACCTATATTAAAGATTTAGATGAACAGTATTAAAGGGAAAAACGTCCTAGTTACAGGGGCAACTTCTGGAATTGGTCAGGCGATCGCCGCTCGTTTTTTAGCAGAGGGAGCCAATGTAGCCCTAAACTATCGTAACGATATTAGTAAACTTGATGATACCAAAAAACTTGCAGCTAAGATGGAATCTCAGTTGGGTACTAAATCTGGTGAACAACTTCCTGTAGAAGGAGATATTTCTAGTGAAGCAGATATTCTGCAAATGTATGAAAAAGTTATTCATAAATTTGGTAGTCTCGATATCTTGATTAACAATGCCGGATTACAAATGAATGAAGCTTCTCACGAAGTCGAAACCGATGATTTTGATAAGGTAATAGATGTTAATTTACGGGGTGCTTATTTGTGTGCTCGCGAAGCTATTAAAAATTTTCTAAATCAAGGTAATGGTGGCATAATTATTAACGTTTCTAGTGTTCACGAGTTGATTCCTAGACCTAAATATATTAGCTATTCTATCAGCAAAGGGGGCATGGAAAATATGACTAAAACCCTAGCCCTAGAATATGCTCCTCAACAAATTAGAGTTAACGCTATTGCCCCAGGTGCCACATCTACCCCCATTAATGATTGGTCAGATGCACCTGAGAAAAAAAGAGAAATAGAGAGTCATATTCCTATGAGAAGAGTGGGAACTTCCGAGGAAATGGCCGCTGTTGCTCTGTTTTTAGTTTCTGATGATGCTTCTTATATAACTGGTCAAACTCTCTTTGTAGATGGTGGATTAACTCTTTATCCTGATTTTCTCAAGCCTTGGTCTGCGGGAGAATAGTTATTGGAAGCAAAAAAAGAATGTTTATATACATAATGACTTATATACAAAGTCATTATATATTAAGTAAGTTACTAGTATAATTTGCAACTTTTAGGAGATGTAAATTAATCCTAAAATTTCATATCCTGATGAATAGAAAAATTGATAAGGAGAAATTAAAGCGAATATGATAGTAACTTTAACAATATTAATGACAGTATTAGCGATCGCTACCCTATGGTTATCTTTTAGACAAGTGAATGTTAGCCGTTTACTTACACTATTAGTAGCAGTATCTTTACTATTGTTTACGAGTAATGCTCCTGCATTAGCTCAAACACAAATAGCTGCATTAGGAGCA
The DNA here is from genome assembly GCF_057440575.1 of Johannesbaptistia floridana. Taxonomy (NCBI): domain Bacteria; kingdom Bacillati; phylum Cyanobacteriota; class Cyanophyceae; order Chroococcales; family Cyanothrichaceae; genus Johannesbaptistia; species Johannesbaptistia floridana. The sequence continues at coordinate 14,296 of NZ_JALKVM010000193.1, read as the reverse complement.
TCAGATAAAGCGGTAACTAACGATGAAACCGATCTGAAAATGGTTCCCACAGGTAGTCACTATACTGGTATAGAGTACGCTCAAAGAACTAAACCCGTGGAAAATCCAGTTAGTGATGATGTAATTGAAAAAACTATCAAGTCCAAAGTTGATAATGGAGTTGTAGTAGCTGTTGCTAATGGTTCTGTTAGACTTTCGGGAACAGTTAATAATCAGCGCCAGGCTGAGAGATTAGTTTCTCAAGTTAAAGAAATTCCTGGGGTTCATGAAATTACTTTTGATCTTGGTTTAGAAGAATAATTCAAATATTCTCCCTAAACTAATAAATTGAATAGATAGTTAATTGATAAAAATTGCCAGGTTGAGAGATTTCCACCTTCTCACCCTGGTTTTCCTTTGCCTCATACCAACGTCAGTTCGATGAACTTGCAAAAGTGCAAGAAAAGACTGAGACTAGATCTTAGGGTTTAAGTTTAATCAATCTCAGTTAGCTTACAGACTCTACCTCCTGCTCTTTTTTAGTTTCGTCGAACTGACGTTAGAAAAGCAGCATTAAAAGTCCTCAAAAAACTCTCTCAGCTCGTCTCTTACTTCCCGACGCATTTCCCGTCTTTCTCTTTTTACCTCCCTGATACCCTCTCGGATTTCCCGACGAGCTTCCCTTAGACTATCGGCGTCGAGGATTTCTTCGAGTGCTTCTCGGCGTTCACGGCGAATTTCTCGTATGCCTTCGCGAATTTCATCACTAGGACGAGCTTGAGCGCTCAAAGGTATGATCAGATTTAACAAAAGTGAAAAGGAGATTAGGGTTAAATTAGCATTCAAAAAACGTTTTCTCATGGTAATTCTTCCTATTTAAGCTTATTGCTATCCATAGCTTCCTGGAATTGACGGATATACTCGCTACATTTACTTTTATCAATCTCCGCTGTCGCTCCCACTCCGTAAGCCGCACTATAAAAGAAAGCACGATCGGTACCAAAAAGACGGCTAATACCTGTAAATGCTTGCATTGCTTGTTTTTCAATGGCTTCGGCTTCTGTAGAAGCACTACATTGAAAAGCGTTACCTGAGAGATAACCAAATTGTTCGATCGCTTTATCGAACTGTTCCTCTTCGAGATCGGTAGTTTGGGCGATCGCATTTTGAGTTCCTAAGCTAATCAAAATTGTTACTATCAATGCTAATTTTTTCATGTTTTTTCTTTTGAACTAAAGTTAATTGAATGTAAATATGTAAATTTTCAAAATCATGAATATAAAAGATTATCCTTTTTTTGCTCGGGTTTTAAATCGTCGTGAATTTTACCGTTATTTCCTATAGTTTGTTTTTTTGATTAAGAACTTGTAGGCGATCGCTCACTTGGGATAATTTTTGAGCAATTTGGGGTTCTTTTTGTTGAAGTTGTTCAATTTTATCACAACTATAGAGTACTGTTGTATGGTCTTTCCCTCCAAATACCTCTCCAATTCTGGGTAAGCTTAAATCAGTATGTTGACGCATTAGATACATTCCTATTTGTCTAGCTTGGCTTATTTCCCGGCGTCTAGAGCTACTTTTTAAATCCTGAATAGATACACCCATAGTTTCTGATACTGCTTGGAGAATGATTTCTGGGGTAGAGATGCCTACTTCTACTTGCGGTGATAATATGGCTGCCACATTTTCTACAGATATGGCTAAACCACTCAGAGATAAATGGGCGATCGCCCGTATAAATGCCCCTTCTAGTTCCCGAATATTCGAGGTATACTGACTAGCTATATACTCAATTATCTCTCTTGGCAAATCAATTTTCTCATATTCAGCTTTTTTTTGGAGAATTGCCATTCTTGTTTCTAAATCTGGCACTTGAATATCAGCAATTAAACCCATAGAGAAGCGAGAAATCAAACGTTGTTCTAAAGTAGGAATTTGATGGGGAGGGCGATCTGATGCCAAAACAATTTGTTTTCCTGCTTCATGGAGAGTATTAAAAGTATGAAAAAACTCTTCTTGAGTATATTCTTTTCCCTCGATAAACTGAATATCATCAATTAAGAGAATATCCGCACTCCGATAATGTTCTCGGAAACTTTCCATACTATCATTACGAATCGCTGCAATTAAATCATTGGTAAATTGTTCTGTAGAAACATAAAAAATCTTAGCATCTTGATTAATCTCCAAATAATAATGTCCTACAGCTTGCATCAGATGGGTTTTTCCCAAGCCAACGCCGCCACAAAGAAATAAAGGATTAAAATCTCTTCCAGGAGACTCTGCCACAGCTAAAGAAGCTGCATGAGCCATACGATTAGTAGGACCAACTACAAAACGATAAAAGGTATATTTAGGATTTAATCTAGTTGATGTACTCAGATTAAAAGATCTATGTTCTAATAAATTAGGATACTGAGAGATATTTTCACCATCATTAGTAACTAATTGAATTTCAACGGTTTTAGCAGTTATTTCACTCACCAAAACTTTTATCATCTCCAGATAATTCTTTTGAACGTGATTAAGTACAAAGCGATTAGGTATACGTAACACCAAAACATTATCCTGCCATTTTTCTGGAATAGCAGTTTCAATCCAAGTTTCAAAAGTTGGAGTATTTAATTGTTGACGCAAACGTTCTAAAACTTTTGGCCATAATTCGGTTATTTCCAATGATTTACTACTCCTTAATCACAGTTAAGAGGTCACACAACGAAACCCGGCAAAGATTTCTCGAACCTGAGGCTGATACCAATTACGAAAACTGCCACGCAATCCCCAACGACGAGTGGCCCAACTACCTCCCTTTAGTACATAATGTTGATTATCAAAATAAGCTTGAGAATATCCCGAGTAAGGATAATATTGAAAGCCGGGATAAGGTGTAAAACAAGATGCCGTCCACTCCCAAACATTCCCTAAGCAATCGTAACAACCATAACTAGATTTACCTGAGGGATAGGCGTTAACTGGAGTAGTAGAGTTTAAATAAAGATGATGGTTACATTCAAAGGCGGTGGGAGGAGTATTCCCCCAAGGATAACTATACTTTTCTTTGGCTGTTTCATTCCAACAGGCAGCCTTTTCCCACTCGGCTTCGGTGGGGAGACGTTTACCGACAAATTTAGCATAAGCTTGGGCTTCGTACCAACTAACTCCATATACAGGATGATTAGTCAATTGGCTGTGGTTTTCCCAGTATAAAGGTTGAGTTATCTTGTTATCACATAACCATTGCCAACCTTGAGGAGTCCACCACTGAGGATTTTGATAGCCACCATCTAGTATAAATTTTTGATATTCTCCACAAGTAACGGGATATTTATCAATATAATAGGTATCTAAATAAACTTGATGGGCATATCTTTCGTTATCTTGGGCGATAATTTGATTATTTCCTAGGGTAAATTCTCCTCTAGGAATAGCAATCATTGTCGGAGTTGGCGCTGTTATAGGAAATGAAGATATTTCTTTTACTTCTTGGCGATAACCAAGGAGATGTAAAATAATGGCAATCGTTTCACTGTGTTGACTTTCGTGTTGAATCAAAAAATGCCATAAACGTTCTTCTTTAGTAATTTCTTTTTGCTGCTGTAAATAATCTAAAACCTTTTGTCTAGTTATATTTAAATAATCATCAATAATTTCTAGTGACGGTAATTGCTGACGTTGGGATTTAGGCAATCCATCAGCAGCAAATAGTTGTTGATATTCCGGCCATAGTTTCGGTAACCCTCCTAAATATTCTAATATCCAGTAGGCTTCTGTCAAGGCAATATGACCAAAATGCCAACCCACCGGACTAAAATCAGGATGGGCTTGTTTACAAAAAGTAACTCCATCAATTTGAGAAAAAACTCCAAGGGTGCTTTGACGACACTCCAAAAGATTTGTGGTAATTTCAGTTTTTACAGATTTGGTTAACTTCGATGGCGGATGCAAGGCTTTCTCCTACGCTAATGATGCTATTTTCAGCACAACTTGTCCAGTTATCAGAAAATAATGGTTCAGAAGTTATGATAACCCCATCAGAATATTTTACTGAATTTTTTAAGTAATACAAGCTAGGCTGATTTGTAAGATAGCCATAGCGAGAAGCTACTAATTGTCTCCCATCACTGATGATAATATTGGCGGAGAATTTAGTTTTATATTTTCTGGCTAGGGTAGTGAGATGATTGAGGGCGTTAGTTAAGGCGGATTTTAGACTCAAATCAGGTTTTTGAGTTAATTCTTCGATAATTAAAGCGAAAATATGTTCAGAATCAGTAGTTCCATGTATTGATTTGTATATGCGATCGCTCAATAAATTGCGAATCGGACGATAAAGAGTTTCTCGAAAGTCACTGATAAAGCCATTATGAATAAATATAATTTTTTGCTCACTAAAGGGCTGACAATTACTTAAATCTACTGCTAAAGGTGGAGTTGCACTCCGTACATACCCTAATATACATTCAGATTCTACATAACGACTAATTTGAGGTAGATTAATATCGTTCCAAATTGGCAGGATATTTTTATAGATGTAGGGCGATTCTTGTTTAACTTTATCATACCAACCTACCCCAAAACCATCGGCGTTGAGTAATCCTGCGGTCATTTCTTGGGGTTGATAACTTTGGGCAATTAGAGAATGTTCTGGTTGGTATAGTAGTTGATATAGTTGTACAGAAGAACCTAGATAACCTAATAAGCGACACATATATAAATATAGTTAAACTGGTACTGATTCTAACAATTTCTTGACGATAATTTTGCTTTGTTTTCCCGGCGCTGGAATCATACGATGAGATAACACGTAGGGGGCTATTTCTTTTACATCATCTGGAGTAGCATAATCTCTATCTTGTAGAAAAGCAAAGGCTTGTGTAGCTTTTTGCAATGCTACTGTACCCCGAGGACTCACTCCTAGGGTAATGTCTTCATCTTTCCTAGAAGCACGAATTAATCTTACTATATATTGTTGTAGAGCTTCAGTAACTTTTATTTGCTGCACTAAATTTCTTAATTCCACAACCTCGTCAATAGTAATAGACGGTTGGAGTTCTTCTACTTTGATGGAATTTTGTTCTTTTTGCAGCATTAGGAGTTCTTCATTTTCATTGGGATAACCTAAGCTTAAAGACAGAGAAAAACGGTCCATTTGGGCTTCCGGTAAAGGAAAAGTTCCCTGATACTCAATGGGATTTTGGGTGGCTATGACAAAAAATGGCTGAGGGACTTGTAGAGGGTTTCCATCAATGGTTACTTGTTTTTCCTCCATCACCTCTAACAAAGCTGATTGGGTTCTGGGTGTAGCTCTATTTATTTCATCCGCCAGTAGTACGTTAGAAAAAACTGGACCTGAGATAAATTCAAATTGTCTAGTACTAGGATTCCAAATATTAGTACCAGTAATATCACTAGGAAGTAAATCTGGGGTACACTGAATACGCTGGAATTTGCCATTAATAGATTTAGCCAGAGACTTGGCAATTAGAGTTTTACCGACGCCTGGGACATCTTCTAAAAGGACGTGTCCACCACTGAGAAGAGCAACTAAGACTAGTTGAATTTTATCATCTTTACCAACAACAGTACGGCTAAGATTTTCTGTAAGTCTATCGAGAGATTCACGCATGGGTATTTATTTGGGCTATTATTTGTTTAGCTGTTTCTATATCTTGACCTATTTGACTTTTCAAAGCTGTCAAGGATTCAAATTTAACTTCGCTTCGTAAAAATTCTGTTAATTTTACTAGTAGTCTTTGATTATATAGGTTTCCTGTCCAATTTAAAATGTGGATTTCCACAGTAAGCTTTCTTCCGTCTACTGTGGGACGATTGCCTATATTCATTAATCCATAATTTACTTGATTGGGGATTGCTTCAGATATAACTTCTACTAAATATACTCCCTTTTTGGGGATGAATTTCTCTGGGGGTATTTCTAAATTGGCTGTGGGAAAACCCAGTTTTTGCCCTAGTTGTTGTCCATAAACCACTTTACCCCTAAGACTGTATTCTCTGCCTAGCATGGCGTTAGCTGTTTCTAGGTTCCCCTCTTCTAAGGCTTGGCGAATCTGGGAACTACTAATGCGGAAGTTGCTATGATTTTTAATACGAGTAATGTTAACTTCTACACCATAGCTGTTGGCAATGCTTTTGAGTGTTTCGGCATCTCCCACTCGTTGATAACCGAAGCGAAAGTTTTCTCCAACGCTAATTAGTTTGACTCCAATTGTATCTATCAGTAATGATTTAACAAATTCTTCAGGGGTTAATAAGGATAATTGTTGGTCAAAGGGTAGTAGGATTAGTTGATTGATTCCTAACTTAGCTAAATATTGGCTTTTTTCTTCTAGAGGAGTTAGCAGTTTCCTTTTTTCTCCACTAAAAAACTCCCGTGGATGAGGAGTAAAGCTAACTACGGTTTTTTGGAGAGGTAGATGCTTACTGGAGGGGTTATGGTGGCCGTTTGTACACCCTATAACCTCGTTGGCTTTTAAGACTGGCTGTAAAACTTCTAGATGCCCTCTATGAATACCGTCAAAGTTTCCTAGGGCGATCGCGTTCGGTTGCCAAATTTTGCTAGTTAATGATGTTACCCACACACTATTATTTAAGTCTACTTACTTTACTATAGTCTTAACATAAATTGACATTATGTTGTAACTTTTAACAGAAAAAATTGAGATTAGCTTGTTAAACTAGGAATAATGGCTTAGCAAGCTAATCTATAAATTGGTATCAAAGATTAAATAAACATGGTAAACACCGTTAATAAACCAGAATTTGAAGAGTTACGCCCAGGAGTTAAAAGCCCGGCTAAAGAAACAATACTCACTCCTAGATTCTATACAACTGATTTTGAGGAGATCGCCAAAATGGATATCTCTGTCAACGAAGAAGAATTAAGAGCTATCCTCGAAGAGTTTCGCGTTGATTATAATCGTCACCATTTTGTCCGTGATGAACAGTTTGACCAATCTTGGGAACATATAGATGGCGATACTCGTCGTTTATTTGTAGAATTTCTAGAACGCTCTTGCACTGCTGAATTTTCTGGTTTCTTACTCTACAAAGAATTAGGACGCCGTTTAAAAAATAAAAACCCTCTTTTGGCTGAATGCTTTAATCTGATGTCAAGAGATGAAGCGCGTCATGCTGGCTTTTTAAACAAGGCGATGTCAGATTTTAATCTTACTCTCGATTTAGGTTTCTTAACTAAAAGCCGCAAATATACTTTCTTTAAACCTAAATTTATCTTTTACGCTACTTACCTTTCTGAAAAAATTGGTTATTGGCGTTATATAACTATCTATCGTCATCTTCAAGCAAATCCTCAAGATCAGATTTATCCTATTTTCAGTTTCTTTGAAAACTGGTGTCAGGATGAAAATAGACATGGTGACTTTTTTGACGCCATTATGAAGGCACAACCTTCTATCCTCAATGACTGGAAAGCTAAACTCTGGTGTCGTTTCTTCCTATTGTCAGTATTCGCGACTATGTATCTTAATGATATTCAACGCTCTGATTTTTATCGGGCAATTGGTTTAGATGCCAGAGAATACGATAAAGAGGTAATTTTGAAAACTAATGAAACCGCAGGCAGAGTCTTCCCTGTGGTGTTAGATGTGGAAAATCCCGCTTTCTACAATAGCTTAGAAAAGTGTGTGAGTAATAATGAGAAGTTACGCAGTGTTGACCAAACTTCTGCGCCTCAACCTCTTAAATTCCTCCGCAAGTTACCTAGTTACCTATCTAATGCTCAACAATTTATTGGTTTATACTTCCTCAAACCTATTGAAGTAGCTCATCTAGAAGGCACTGTTAAATAGTTTTTACTCTTTTTTCAATATTAGGCTAGTTTCAAAAGAAACTAGCCTATTTATTATTAAATTCTTACCTGATTAATTTGACTTATAGCCATGAGCGTTGTAGTGTTAACAATATTTATATTTACAGATCCCCCCTTCCCCCCGCAAACTCGGGGGGCTTTTCATGATAATAACTGTTAACATCTATTTGGTCATTGCTATAATTACTGATGTACAATAATTGCATCACGAGTTAATTCAATATATTGATGCCGCCCAAACAAATCAACAAGTTGGGATAAGTGACTAGCAAATATTTCTTCAAGTTTTTGATTTTTAATATTACCCGTCGTAATAATCAGCAACTTGTAAGGCTTTTTCTGGGTCAAAAAAGAATCCAGAAAATCAGAATCTTTGGTAATAACAATTCGTTTTTCCCTAATTGAAATTTCGTTGATTTGTGTATCTGAGGTATAGTTCCGTTGAGGTAAATCTTGAGTGTGTATTGCATCATGACCAGAAGCTTGTAAAAATCTAGCCAAACGAATTGGTAGTTGTGCATCCACCAAAAACTTCATGAGACAATTTTAAAAATACTTTTAACTTGACTTAAACGAGCTGCAAATAAAAAAACAGCTTGAATATCTTCAAGTTCTAAATCATCATAATCAAACAAAATTTCTTCGGTTGTCATGCCAGAACTCAATAGTTCTAGAATAAATTCAACTGGATATCTTAAGCCTCTAATACAAGGTTTTCCATGACAAATATCAGGATGGTGAGTAATACGTTCTAAAAGTTGATTATTCATAATATTTTTAGTTTAAGAGATGGTAGAAAACATTGTTCTGGTGCAAGCTTTTCTGATTATTAAAAATCCTCGCGCCTCAAGGGCGGAGGACAATGTGGAACTAACGATAATCAGGGTTTTGAATATCTCTTAACCTTGCTTCAGGACGTTTAAAACGGTCCAATTGAGATTCAAAAAACTCTCGATTTTTCTTGAGATGTTCTGGATTAGAATCATCAAGGGGATAGAGGACAGCAGCGCGTAAAGCTTGAATAACCGCCGAAGTCACATTATACATAGAACGCTGAAAAGTAATTCCCAATTGAATCAAAATATCATCTTCACCACGACAATGCTCTTGGTAGTAATCTTGGAGATATTGAGGGAGAAAATGATACATATCATCCATCAGGAGAGTAGGAGGAATACCAGCAGTTCCTACAGGGAACACATCTGCATAGAGAATACCATAATGAAAGTCCTTTTGGAGTTCTGGAACTTGTGCCGCTTGGGCATTATATGACTTGGTTCCTCTAAAAGGTGCAGTTCGATAAAAGACAGCTTCTACATAGGGTAATGCCGCTTCATATAACCAGGTGAAGCCTTGGGATTTGGGGATAATTTCATAACATTCTCCTCTGATATAAACATGATGGTAAATAGGACGACCTGCCACAGCGAAAATACCGTTAACAATGAAATTCATCGCCTCAGGAACACCAGAAAAGCCTCCCTCATCGTATATATCAGACATCTCTAAAAATACTGGCGCCATTATTTCCCAAAATAAGCCGAGATTAGCATAGTATGATAACTGTCTAACCTGTTCTAAAAACATCTCAGGAAACAGTTTGTAGAGGGCTAACATGGGAGGATTGTGCTTGAAGTAAGCGCGAATCGCCCTATCTGCATTATGACGATATTCCTCACTATCTAGATAGTCATCAAACCTCCCCCAACCTAAATCCCTACCATGCCAAAACATAGCCCGCATACAAGCTTCAGCAAACTCCATATTAATGCGGTCATGCCAAAGATGATGGAAAAGTTTGGGCATTTTTTTAGTTGTACCCTTTTCCATAAATTGAATTAATTCTGGATGCGCCGTTGCTTCTCCTCGCCAGATTCGTAAATCGGCATCATCCCCAGCATAGTGATTATGCAAGTCTAAATATTCTTGAGGCAGAAAATATTTAAAAAAGGGTAGAGGATCTAAAAAGACTCTTTCGGCTATATATAGTAAATCTCGCCAGTAGAAGTCCATGGGTATGGCATAAGCTTTGTAAATACCAATAATTTGCATGAGATTTTCGGGAGTATCTGGCAACATAGATCCTCCTGCTTCTAAGCGATGTATCACTTCAGCGAATTCGTGAGTGGAGGGTGGCAGTTTGGTTTGATTAATGGTTGTTGTCATCTCTTTTTTCTCTTTTAATTGTTTTATAAACCTACTTACTGATTTTTTACTTCAAGTAGTCGCCATCACAGTTAGGACAACTCACAAAAACCTCAGTTATGGTAATCTAACAATCTGTCTGTTGTCTTCTGCTTGGGCAATATTAGGGCTATTCTCTACAGTAATGTTAACTGCGAGAGAATCAGTGGTTGATTGTGTATAGTTAACTAGCCAATTAGGTTGAATTCCCAAAAACAAAATAATTACTGCTAAAACTAAAGCTGGTAAACTTTCTGTTCTCATCACTTTGGGATAGTAAGCTAATTTGTTATCTAGTTTACCAAAACAAGTTCGATTTAGGAGAATGACGAAGTAAACTGCTGTTAACCCAGAAGCAATGATACAAATTAAGGTGGGAATGGGAAAAGTAGTGAAACTGCCTTGGAAAATCATAAACTCGGCTACAAATCCTACTAATCCAGGAATTCCCGCACTTGCCATCCCTGCTAAAATTAGTAAAGAACTAGTTAGGGGTAAACCACGGATAGGATTCATTAAACCGTTTAAAACATCTAACTCTCTTGTACCAGCTTTGCGTTCTACAATACCCACTAAATGGAATAATAAAGCTAAAATTAAGCCGTGGGCAATCATTTGGGTTACGGCACCTAAAACGCTTAACTCGGTTGCTGCTGCTGATGCTACTAGTATATAGCCCATGTGACCGATAGAACTATAGGCTACCATGCGTTTAATATCTTTTTGGGCGATCGCACTCAAGGCCCCATACAACACACTAATTGTACCAATAATTGCTAATCCCGGCGCTACTATACTCCATACTTCTGGAAATACTTGTAAACCGAAGCGAACTAAACCATAAGTCCCTAATTTCGCTAAAATCCCCCCTAAGAGAATTGTTGTCGCTGGATTTGCCTCTGTATAAGCATCTGGTAACCATGTATGTAAGGGCACTAGGGGAATTTTAATCCCAAATCCCACTAACAACAGAGTCAAGAGAATTAAACGAGTATTGATTGATAAATTCTCTATATTGATAGAAGCATAATCAAAACTATTAGATTCACTCAAAAATCCTATACTTAAGAAAGCAACTAATACTAGTAGTCCTGATACTGCTGTGTATAAGAGAAATTTAATGGCTGCATAGCCTTTTTTTTCTCCTCCCCAAATCGCAATCATTAAATAGAAGGGAATAACTTCTAGTTCGTAAAAGAGAACAAATAGCAGTAAATTAGTAGCCATCAGCGCCCCAGCAATTCCCGCATTTATGAGTAAAATAAGGGAATAATAAAGGCGAGGACGTTCAATTTTTTCTCCAACACTGTAAATAGCTACTAGGGTTAATAGACTATTTAAAACTAATAGAGGTAGGGACAATCCATCTATACCTAAACTATAGTTTAAGCCTATTGGTCCTGCCCAGGTAAAATACTCTTGAAACTGGAAGCTAGAAATAGTTATATCTATTTGGGTTAATAGCCATAAAGACCAGAATAAGGTAACAGCGGCGATCATAGTTGTGATTTGACGCAATTTATTACCGATAAAATCACCCGGTAAAAAACCCACTATCGCTGCCCCGAAAATTGGTAACAGGAGTAAAAAACTCAACATTCTTCTTAATTTCCTTCCTTTGAGTTACGTTTATTTAAATAAAACCTGTGACAATTCTGTTAAAAAACTCCAGCTATTGATAATGCCAAACAAAGCAATACCTAACAAAATAGTGAGAACATAAAATTGAGTTTGACCTGAGGTATTGTATTTGAGAGTTTGTCCTGTAAAAATGGTCGCTAAACCGATGAAATTAATTACGTTATCAACAATGTAGCGATCAAACCAGTAAACTAGTTTTGAAACTTGACCCACTAAAGCCACAATTGTAACTTTATAAATCTTCTCTGTATAAAGATCATAAGCTAGGAAGTCTTGCCAAGCTTTGGGTTTTAATTCAATTGGTTTGGTGAAGCTATCGCTGAGATATACATAAGCCGCTAAACTAGATCCAATGATAGTTGTGCCTACTAACAAACCTGCAACCTCTAAATTCAAGTTATTCCAATCAGGCAATAATCCCCATTTACTTAATAATAGAGGTGTATGCAAGGCTAATCCCAGCATAATTGTCATTGGTAAAACTAGGGCCCATAAACCTTCTGGGGAACGATTTGTCATTAGTTTCGGTTTTCCCATAAAAATTAAACAGAATTCCCAAGTCAAACTAAAGGCAGTCAAACCATTAACCGCTAAAACTACTCCCACCAGTAAGGGGCGATTTTCCCAGAGTTGATCCGCCATTTGGCTTAATGACCAAAAACTACCCCCAGGAGGTAACGCTACTAAAGATGCAGCCCCCACCAGGTAAGAAATCCCGGAAATAGGACGACGTGACCATAAACCACCGTATTGTCTCAAATCTTGGCTTATATTGTTTAGTACTACTCCACCTATACTCATTACTAGTAGAGACATGGCGATCGCGTAGGTCAATAGTAAAATCAAAGCCGTGGTATCTTGATTAGTTCCTACAGTGATAAATACTAAACCCATATAGGCACTCACTGAGTAGGATAGAGAGCGTTTTATATCCACTTGGGCGATGGCGATTAAAGCTGCACCAATTGCTGTTACTGAACCTACACCTATCAATACTGTACCAGTTATGGGAGATAATGCTAGTACTGGTTGCAATTTTATCAATACCCATGCTCCAGTTGAAACTACTATTGTGTTGCGCAGTATAGTAGCTGGCATAGGTCCTTCCATAGCTTCATCTAACCACAGATGCAGAGGAAACTGAGCGCATTTACCCAAAGGTCCAGCAATTAGCGCTAAACAGACTAAATTAGCTATTTTCGGGTCAATATTCGCAGTTTCTGCCCATGTAGCTAATTCAGTATAATTCCAAGTACCAGCTAAGGGTAATAAAGCTACTACCCCCATCAACAGAATTAAATCTCCCACCCTTTTGGTTAAAAAAGCATCTCTCGCACCCGTTACTACCAAAGATTGGTTAAACCAAAAACCAATCAACAGATAAGTCCCCAAAGTGAGAATTTCTAACACTACATAGCTGAAAAACAGGGAATTGCACAGTACTAGAGTACACATCCCCGCTTCAAATAAAGCTATTAGAGAGTAAAAACGAGCCCACCCCCAGTCCATTTCTAAATAGGCTATAGCATAAATTTGAGCCATCAAATTTAAACCTGTGACTAAGATTAATGCCGCCACTGTGACTGTGGATATCTCCACATCAAAAGATATATTTAAAGTAGTTGTATCTAGCCAATTAAATGAGAGATACTCTGATGGTTTGTGCCAAGTCGTTGATAAAACTATCAGACTGTGGAAAAATGCCACCAAAGTCATTAAAATATTTATATAGCCTGCTGGTCTTGGTCCAGTCTTTCTGATTATTCCTGGAGACCAGGGTATAACTAGTATTGCTCCTATTAGAGCATAACAAGGAACCAACCAGATTGTTTCTCTCAGCATCTGAGTAATCATTTGATTTATTTAAGTTTTGTAAACAACTTCTTAATCTTTTTTTAAGTATAGAGTTTTTTGTATGATTCAGCAAGTAGAATTGCTTTATATCTATGATATGTATTTTTAATGGGACTATAGCCTAAATAGGTCGGTATAAATAAACGGTTAAAAACTTATAAAATTTGAAGAATAGACTTCGCTTTAAACAAAGCGAATGCTTAATTTCCACTACTTCAACATTGTACACTTAATTTTACCTACCTACTTAACTAAGTAGGTAGGTAAAATTAAACGTAAAATAGAAAAAGTTTTGAAATAGTCTAAAACCCTTCCCTGTCTCATATCTTCCACCAGAACTTATGTACTAATTTTTAAGGAAAAATGTTCTTTATGGTTAATTCTCTATAATCTTTGTATCCTAGGGGTTTAACATCAATTCTCTTACTCATTACTCATTACTTCAAAACTCAAAACTCAACCCTCACCAGTAACTTTTGATAAAGATGCAAGATCTGAGCTGTTACCGTCAGGCGTGGGCTACCCATTGCGGCGCGGGGTCCCACCGCTGTTCCTTCCTAAATCCGTCAATCTCTGTACCTTAGTAGACTGAAAAACGCTATATGTGTTAAAAGTAGGGCTAATTATTGTTGGAAATATTGTTATTCTCAAGAAAAGTTCGCTACACAAACTTTCTCCATTGACTTTGCCTATTCTTTATCAACATAAGGATTTAAAAATCTGCAACTTAAGAGTTTATGAGAGGACTCGGGCCTAATATGAATTTATGTTAAGAATCGTTGCATTATT
>NZ_JALKVM010000192.1:0-16071 GCF_057440575.1 Johannesbaptistia floridana | reverse complement strand
TTTGCAAGCCCCCACTATCATCGGTACTCCGATTATAGTGGTGGGATGTTGACAATCTGGCTATTCTTCACTATCATCATCGTCGTTTTCTGAAAACTCTTCTGCTGATTCATCATCATAGTCGTCAGCATCATCAGTATCTTCCTCTGATTGATAGTCAGATTCTTCAATCTCTTCATCATCGAAGCTTTCATTGATATCTTCTTCATAATCAATCATGCTATCACCAGTAACGCCACCGCGTCCTTCTTGGATTGCATCTGATAATTTCCCTACAATTAACTTGATTGAGCGGATGGCATCATCATTGGCGGGAATAGGGATATCAACTAAGCTAGGATCACAATTAGTATCAATTAATCCCACTACAGGTATTTTTAACTTTTGACATTCTAAAATAGCATTATGCTCACGACGAATATCAACAATGACTACTATATCAGGAACACGACGCATAGTTTTTAACCCGCCGAGATATTTTTCTAACTTTTCTAATTCTCGACGTAAAGAAGCCGCTTCTTTTTTAGGGCGCTTATCTAAAGCACCGCTATCATTAAGCTCTTCTAATTCCTTGAGTCTTTCTATGCGGTTTTTAATGGTTTCCCAGTTGGTAAGCATTCCACCTAGCCAACGTTGATTGACATAATAGCCTTTACAACGCTTAGCTTGATCGGCGATGATGTTAGCAGCTTGACGCTTAGTACCAACAAAAAGTATTTTTTTCCCTTCCCCAGAAGCTTCACGAAGATAGCTATAAGCTTCTTCCATTAGTTGTGCGGTCTGGACTAGGTCTATAATATGTACACCATTACGCGCTGTGTAAATGTATTTGGACATTTTTGGACACCAACGACGAGTTTGGTGACCGAAGTGAACTCCTGATTCTAAAAGTTCTGCAAGGGAAACAACTGACATGATTTTAAACTCCTATTTCGGGTTTAGCCTCCATCCACTGGAATTTCTTGTGAGAAACACCCGAATTCTTGGGATGTGCGATTTTAAACAACTTTACTAGTATAACATTATTTTGGTGGTTTTATGTCTGAACGTTCAATCAAGATCTCTATTTCTACTCTCCTACTAATTGCCGCAGGTTTCCTAGTTATGGTTTTATTATGGCAATTGAGAAGCTTTATTGTAATTTTAATGATTTCAGTAGTTATAGCCTCTACTTTAGCACCTTTAGTTAGTGGTGCTGAAAAGTTAAATATCCCCCGTTGGCTAGGGGTAATCCTAGTTTATTTGGGCTTATTTGGGATTCTCACTGGTTTTGGTCTGTTAATAGGTCCTACTGTATTTACTCAAATTGAACGCTTATTTCAAAAGTTACCTATTTATTTGGAGATTCTCTCTAATTTAGCTGAGGATTTAATTTTGCGCTTTGGCATAACTCAACCAGAAGTCTTAGATCGCCTCAATCAACTTTTTGATATTCAGGCTTTGACTTCTTGGGCTTTTCGTTCTAGTCAGCAGTTATTGTTTCGTTCTCTGGTAGTGACCAGAGGTCTTTTAGGTGGTGCTTTTAACTTGATTTTAGCTTTAGTCTTATCTGGTTATATGCTCTCAGGGTCAGAAAGTCTGATCAATGGACTAGTAAGTATTTTTCCTCAACCTTGGGAAGATCGTTTAAAAGCTCAAGTTATACCCGTTAGCGAAAGAATGGGAGGCTATATCCAAGGAAGATTATTAGTTTCATCAATTCTTGGTGTATTTGTAAGTTTGGGCTTAAGTTTAATCGGCATCGCCGAATTTGCCCTGGCTTTGGGAGTGATTGCTGGTTTTACTAATTTGATTCCCTTTTTTGGTCCAGTGTTAGGGGCAATACCCGCTCTAATTGTCGCTGTAGCTCAAGGAGGTTGGACTTTTTTTTGGGTGCTATTATTATACGTGATCATTCAAAATGTAGAAACCTATGTACTAGACCCCCTTTTAGTCGGCTCTTCAGTAAAAGTATCACCTCTATATCAACTATTGGCTGTATTGGGAGGAGTACAAGTATTAGGGATTTTAGGAGCCTTGATTGTACCACCATGGGTGGCAGGAGCAGCAGTAATGTTAAAAAATCTCTATATAGAGCCGAAACGTCAATCAGAAGCTCAAAACAAAATTGACCATGTAAATACTTAAGTTACCCATTGTTATAAAATCTGAAGTAAAGGCCATCCGAATCGGAGAAAATGATTAAAGAAAAAGTAATTAACAAAAGAGATACAAAAAAACCCTATCTCTTTTTATTAGTCTTCCTAGCTTTTGGTTTAATAGGAATAGGGAGCTATTTGAGCTTGAATCCTCGTGGTAGGGATATTAGTGAACAAGCTTTGGAAATAGGAGAAGAATATCTCTATCGCTGGGGGTGGCGATCGCCAAATAAACCCCTAGACTCTAACACTGATTCTCAAATTTTCTCTCTAGCTTTAGAAACACCGGAGGCAAGAGAAAGTCAATTGAGAAAAATTGCCGATGGTGAATATGGTTTAGAAAGACATCGTGCCCGTTATTTATTAGCTGATGATTTAATTGCTAAATACGAAGGGGGTCAAGCTTTAGTATTATTAAGGAGATTAGAAAAAAATTACCCCTTGCTTGCTCCCTATATTCTCCTCAAAAGAGGTAGAGCTTATGAGTTAACTAACGAAGTAGAAAAAGCTCGTAAAACTTGGGAAAAATTGATTTCCACTTACCCTGATACGGCCGCTGCCGCTCAAGCTTTGTATAAACTGGGTACTTATGATTCAATATATCATGACCAGATGATTAGTAAATTTCCCCAGCATCCTCTTACCCAGCAAATTGCGAGGGAGCGTTTAGAGAAAAATCCAGAACAATTTGATTTGCTGTTACTATTAGTTAAGTACGACTATAGTTATAGTACTAATCAGATTAGAGATCGTTTAGTTACAGAGTACAACGATAAACTAACCTCATCAGATTGGCAAACTATTGGGGCAGGTTATTGGCAAAATGGGGAATATCGTAAAGCGGCAGATGCCTATCGGTATGGGCAGATGGATCCTCGCAGTATCTACCGCACGGCTAGAGGGTTACACCTTAATGGTAATATTAGAGATGCTAGACAATGGTACAAAAAAGTAATTATTGAGTTTCCTGATGCTCAAGAAACAGCTTTAGCTTTAGAGCACCTAGCAAGTTTGTCCGAGGCGAAGGCATCTCTATTTTATCTCGACTTACTGATTAAAGATTTTCCCCAACAAGCAGCAACAGCTCTCTATCGTAAGGCTATTATTTTAGATTATCTTAATTCCCATCAGTCAGCAGAGGCAGCACGTAAAAGATTATTAGAAGAATATGGTGATTCAGAGGCGGCGGCAGAATATCGCTGGAATAAGGCTCAAAGATTGGCTCAGAAGGGAAATAAACGAGAGGCAATAGCCACTCTCCAACCTTTGATAGAGATTCCCTCTTCTAACGATATTAGTCCCGAGGCTCTCTTTTGGGCTGGTAAGTGGGCAATGGATGTGGGAGACAAAGATACAGCACAGGCTGCTTTTGAGCACGTTTTAACTTATAATTGGCAATCGTACTATGCTTGGCGTTCAGCGGTTTTTCTTGGTTGGAATGTGGGAGATTTTGATAGTGTGCGTAATTTACACCCTGAAGTTACAATGCCGACAACTCGTCCTATACCTCCAGGGGGTTCTAAAACTTTTGCTGAACTGTTTTTATTAAACCAAGATACTGATGCTATATACTTATTTGAGTTTGAACTGGGAGATCGCCAAAACTTCAGCGTTGCTGAACAATTTACTGAAGGGTTACTTAAACTCCACCAGGGAGAATATCGTCAAGCGGTCAACTTAATTTGGAGTCTCAAGTTAAGAGAAGAAGAAAGAGAAAGATTAGAATGGCGTCAATTGCGCCAGACAGATGCTTACTGGCAAGCTTTATTTCCTTTTCCTTACTACGAAACTATCTTAGATTGGTCAAATACTAGAGATTTGAATCCATTATTAGTCATCTCTCTGATTCGCCAAGAATCCACTTTTGAGGTGGATGCGCGTTCTCCCGTAGGTGCAACTGGTTTGATGCAAGTTATGCCTACTACAGGAGAATGGATTGCTGACATTCTTGATATTAAATCTGACTATTCTTTGCTTAATCCAGAAGACAATATTACTCTAGGAACTTGGTATTTAGATCATACTCATAAACAATATAAAAACAATTCTTTATTTGCTGTAGCTAGTTATAATGCAGGACCAGGTAATGTTAATAAGTGGACCAAGAGATATTCTTTAACTGATTTAGACGTTTTTGTAGAAAATATTCCTTTTCCTGAGACAGAAGGCTATGTCAAGTCAGTGTTTGGTAATTATTGGAACTATTTGCGGATTTATAACCCTCAAATTTCCCAATTAGTAGCCCAACACCACCAAAGCCAGGAATAGCTATTTACTCCCTTGTTTATTTTTCCCAAAAAATATGTGCTAGTTTTATCGCTATTTTTCTTACAATAGATGATTAAATACTTTTAAGATTAGGTCATATATAACTTATGACCTAATCCTCAAGCTTTAACAACTCATTTTTGATGGCTTGAAAAGCTATCTTCAAAAAATGATCAAATTTAGTTACTCGGAGGGAAAACCATCTATGCTAATAGGTACTAAATCTCCATAGGTTGTCAGACCTAACAACATTTGTTCATTTTCGGGAATCAACTTTCCTGTGAAAACACAGCTTTCATCTTTAGCTGCTGTTGAAGGAATTGTTGCGCGAATATCAGCTTTAGAAAATTTAGGACGATAGTCACCAGATTTTTGCTGTACGTAATTCCAGAGAATATCACGAATTAGAGCTTGATAACCTTGATTTCCCGATAGTTTTTTCAGTTTATCTTTAAGTTGTCTTTCTAGCCGAATGCTAGTTACTTCCATCTCGGTAGTGGAGGTACGGTTCATAGTTCTCATTGTTTGTTCCTCAAAAAAAAACACACTTTAAACAATAATTCTATTGTAATTCAATTTCAAAAATTTTGCAATACTTTAAAGAAAAAATTTTTTTTGGCAATAATCTCAATATTTTCTCTTCCTTGACCTAATTTTGAAAGATAGACATCTATAAAAAGTAAGAAACTATGAAG
Source organism: Johannesbaptistia floridana (assembly GCF_057440575.1). NCBI lineage: Bacteria > Bacillati > Cyanobacteriota > Cyanophyceae > Chroococcales > Cyanothrichaceae > Johannesbaptistia > Johannesbaptistia floridana. Next base: position 10,970 of record NZ_JALKVM010000192.1, on the reverse strand, counting down.
CAAAAATTAAAATATGCTTAATTAATTAAACATACATAGCATTTTCACTATGATGATTTACATAAAAACCCATTAACTCAGATCTTGCATCTTTATCACTCATTTACTGGTGGGGGTTGAGTAATGAGTAATGAGTAATAAGTAATGAGTTAAAGAATTAATCCTAACCCCTTAAAAATTGATTCTCGCCTGTTGGCCTATTTAGTACTTTTGTTCTGGTCCAAGATATGAGTTAAGGAACAAAAAACAGAAAATCTACCGCTCTGAGATTACCTGCTCAAAATTGCCAGCCTTTACCAGTTAATGGTTTGGGGTCACAAATAACTTATGAAGTGGCGGAGAGCGCCTCCCAATAACTCAAGATTATTGACCACAAAACAGCCTCTAAGGCGCTCTCCGCTTTCGCTGGCAATTTTGAGTAAGTTTATTGCACCCCCAGGCTTTTTGGAGATTGCTATAAGAAAAGTTAAATTTAATAATAAGTAAATATAAATAGGTCAAATCAAGACATTTGCCCTGGGATTATTACTATTGTTGATAAGTTGGAATAATTATGTATTTTAAACACTGAGTATATATTACTATAATATTTCAATATCAAATCACCAGTACTTATGTACTAAATTAACCTCAGAAAAAGTTTATTTCTCTTTAGCCTAAGATCTGGCAAAGGTATACCAATTTTTAAGCGCGATCGCATTAATTCTTTAACTCATTACTTCAAAACTTCAAAACTTCAAGACTTCTTACTTCTTACTTCAAGACTTCAAGACTTCAAGACTCAAATAATTACTCATTACTCCTTACTCCTTACTCATTACTCAAACACAACCAGTAACTTTGGGTAAAGATGCGAGGGTCTGAGTTGATATCTGTGGGTCATTTTCGCTCTTCATTAGGAGAATTGGTTATTCCAAATATTTGAGATAATTTCTAATCTTGTCAGATTCAACTGTTTCTACAACTGAATCTACATTAATTGGTCCATAAATATGGGGAAAAGGATCAATATCCTTCTCAGAACTCTCCCATCTTATGTCAGATATAAGTTTTTGAGTATCAATCTTTAAAAGAATGATATCTTGATTATTCTCATAGAACTTATTTAAAACAAAATTAAGTTGAGTAATTTTCGAGGCGTGAATAAATTTAACACTTTCTAAAGAAGAACACTTATAAAAACTATTATTGTTTGTAGCTAGATTCCAATCTGAAATGTGGGCAATATGAAATATATAAGTTTTTGCGCTCATAAAAATATGGTTCGACAAACTAAGTTATGCTAAAAACGAGGTTTAAATAGGGCTTGCTGAATAAATCTAGAAGTCATAGTGGACAAAGAGTAGAACCTTATGCAACGTTTTTATCTATTTAAATAGAGTTTGACCATTGCAACAAGTCTATAGCAAGGAATAAAGTTTCCGCTTCCCTTAACTGTTAACTTGCACTTTTTACAATCCTTACTCAATAAGCGTTTCGCCTATCTCCCTGAAAGTGCTAATTTCTTATGGATTTAGTGGCGATAGCAACCTTAGTCAGGAGTTTAGATCTTGCATGTGGTGCAGTGCTTGTTTAGATTTTATCTCTTGAAAATAATGTATAAAAATATACATTTAATCAGCAAATTAAGTAATTTTACTTAAAATTTCTCCCCCTCTCCCGGAGCTCCCCTGCTCCCCCTCTCCCGGAGCTATACAAGGGTTTTAGAGTTCCTTATAAAGGATAGATTCTTTGAGGGGGCACCGAATCTGGGAATACTGAATATACAAGCTTTAATTGTCCTAATAGTAAAGGCCACTGCTATATATCAATTTAGAGCATATTGGAAATCCTGAGGACCTTCGTAATTAGAAATTTCGGCTAATCTTTCTAAAGTTTGAGTACCTCGATAGATTTCACCGTTAATTTCCCAACTGGGGTAAGATTGTATTTGTGCAGATGTACAGGCTTGAATTTGAGGATTTTTACCTCCTTCGGCACATTCAATGTAGTTAATTTTGGCAAAAGCTTCTTTACCGAATAGTTGCTTTTGTTCGTAACAGTGAGGACACCAAAAAGCACCATATTTTTTAGCACCTATACTATTAAGATGTTCTGCCAAGGCAATTTCTGAGGGACCTGAAGTAGTAGTAATTTCCCATCCTAACGGGGGTTTAGGTTGAGAAGTTGCTCTAGGTATAGGAATCTGACCATTTTCGTTAGGTAAGGCCGTTATTTGAGCGGGTTGAGCAAAAACAACTAGAGTAGCAATTATGGTGATTATAGCAACAATTATACCTGTAAACCAGATTTGACCAACATCTTCCCAATCGCGACCAACAATAGTTAAGGTTAATAAAGATAGAGAAAATATTGCTGAGGTTATACAGTAAAGACAAGGTACTTTTAATTCGGTGAAGAGTACATACATTAAGTAGCCACTAAAGACGGCCATGGCAGTAGCGCCGATGAGAAGACACAACCATGTTAAATTATCTACGTCTTTTTTAAGAGTCTTACTGGTTTCTGAGTTCATCAACAAAGGTATCAGGGAAAAACCCGCCATAGATGTGTAAGCAAGAAAACCGAAGAGACTCAGGGGAAGACCAAATACTTCTCCATAGCGACTATTTAAGACATCGTTACAGCTAGAGGTGGAGGCTTCGCTACCTGCTATACAACCTACCTCACCATTTTGTAGTTTAACTATGGTAAGATAGGCAGTAATAATAGCTCCTAAAATAGCGATCGCACCTATTAACAAGCGAGAGTTTCGATATATCCAAGGTGTAGAACGACGGCGACTAATCATAATATCTTCCTAATAAATTCTCTAAACAATCTGGCAATTTTAGCTATTTTCCTTTGCCTGATTTTTGGTAGATACATTTGTCATCATAACATTTTTCCTTTGTAAGTATAGCAGGAGAAATTATCTTGTTTGAATTTTCAATTCATCCACAAGTAAATGAGTGATAAAGATGCGAGGGTCTGAGTTAAATACTTTTGAGATATGCTTCAATAAAAGCATCTAAGTTGCCATCTAGTACATCATCTACGGCGGTTGTTTCTTCGTTTGTGCGTAAATCTTTAACCATTTGATAGGGATGGAAAACGTAGTTGCGGATTTGGTTACCCCAAGCTGCTTCTACCATATCTCCTCTAATTTCGGCTATTTCTTTGATTCTTTGTTCTTGTGCTATTATTAATAGTTTAGCTTTCAGTAATGCTAAAGCTTTTTCTTTGTTTTGTAGTTGAGAGCGTTCTTGAGTACAACGAACAGCTATCCCTGTAGGTATATGCACCATTCTTACTGCTGTTTCTACTTTGTTAACATTTTGACCACCTTTTCCTCCGGCGCGAGAGGTGGTTACTTCTAGATCTTTTTCTGGGATTTCTACATTCACCTCATCTAAGCTTAAAGCTGGCATTACTTCTACTCCAGCGAAGCTAGTTTGTCTTTTGCCGTTGGCGTTGTAGGGGGAAATGCGTACTAATCTATGGGTGCCTTTTTCTCCTTTGAGATAGCCGTAGGCGTATTTTCCGGTTATTTCTAGGGTTGCTGATTTTATTCCCGCTTCGTCTCCTTCGGATATTTCTGTTAATTCTACTTTATAGCCTTGTTTTTGTCCCCACCGGGTGTACATTCGTAAGAGTATTTCTCCCCAATCTTGGGCATCTGTGCCCCCTGCACCAGCATTGATGGTCAGAATAGCCCCTTTGCTGTCGTATTCTCCCGAAAGGAGTCTTCGTAATTCCCAGCGGTCTAATTCTTTTTGAATATTATTGAGAATGTCGGCCGCTTCTGATTGTAGACTAGGATCTGTTTCTAATTCTAACAGTTCGGCGATCGCTTGGGCATCTGCCACTTTGCTTTCCCATTCTTTGTAGGTTTCCAAGCTATTTTTCAACTCATTTAATTCAGAAAGAGTTACTTGTGCTGTTTCTGGACTATCCCAAAATTCTGGTTGTGATGCTGTATATTCTAAATCTTTGATTTTTGCTTTCAGTGTCGGTATGTCAAAGATATTCCTGGGTTTTCCCCAGGCGCGAATAGGTTGTTTCTAGTTCTCTTTTTAACTCTGATATTTCCATGTTTACTTTGTTTTTGACTGTTCTATTTAGTTAGTAAGTACAGTGTTTCCTTATTCTACTATGTGGTTACTAGTCTTGTCTTGTGAATATCTACTTATTTTTTTAGATAATGTAATATTACAGCAATATGTGCGAAATAGTTTTTAGAGGTATAAAAAGTGATAAAGGTTGATCTTGGTAAGGAATAAAACCATATTTTAAATAAAAGTTTTTTGATTGTTCATCAGAAGCATCTACCCTTATCGCATAAATCCCAATTACCTTAGAAAGTTCCAAAGCTTGACTAAAAGCTTTCATTAGCATTAATTTTCCTAGCCCTAAACCTTGATAATTTTTATCAACAGCGAGTCTGCCAATAAGCATAGCTGGTATTTTCTTCGGTAGTCCTTTTGACGATGGCAGAGAATTACACTGAATTTCTGACATTCCTAAGGTATAGTAACCAGCTATGAGATTACTTCTATCCTTAGGAACTACAACATAAACCTGTGTAGTCCCTTTTCTTTGATTCTGTTTGGCATACTCTTTAATATATTGATTCAGATCCGGGTAATTTTCACCACAATCAAAATTACTTTTCTGGTGTTTTTTGTCTAAAACAGAGACAATCCATTGGCTAGACAATCTATTCTTCGTATTCCTTCATAAATTTGCTAAATGCTGATTTAAGTTGTTCATTAGGTTCTGGAGGTTTTTCTATGGTGTCTAATAGTAGACGCCAATCTTTTTCAGATACAATTTCTTGTTCAACACTAGTCGCATCTTTTAAAGCTGTCGATAGAACATATTGACTAAGACTTAATCCTAAACTCTCTGCCTTTGCTTTCAATAACTCTTTTTGCTTTTGACTAGCTCTTATCTCAATCTTTTTTGTTTTTTTACTTCCGTTACCTGTAATAGTGTTCATAGTCTGACTACTCTGTTTATATTTGTCCCTAATATGTCCTGACATATTAGTTAGATTATAAAACAATTTTTAATTTTTTATTGAAAATCCCCAAAAATGAAATTTTGGGGAAATTATCTATCAAAAGACCGTTTTTTGATCAATAAAACTAGGGTTCCACCCAGCGACCGTCAGCTTTAATTAAATTAATTAACTCTTTTACTCCTTCGGTTTCGGGTACTTTTTTAATTTCTTCTCTACCACGGTATAGAGATATATAGCCTGGTTGTTTCCCTACATAACCGTAGTCGGCATCGGCCATTTCTCCTGGTCCATTGACAATACAACCCATGACGGCAATATCTAACCCGGTTAAATGTTTAGTAGCTTCTCTAACTTCGTGTAAAACATCTTCTAAGTTAAATAGAGTACGACCACAGGAAGGACAAGCAACATATTCAACCATGGTTTTGCGCAATCCCAATGCTTGAAGAATACTATAGCAAACAGGAATTTCTTTTTCTGGTGATTCTGTTAAAGATACCCGAATAGTATCACCAATTCCTTCTGCTAAGAGGGTAGCAATTCCTGCTGTAGATTTAATGCGACCATATTCTCCATCTCCTGCTTCAGTTACACCTAAATGTAGAGGATAGTCCATACCTAACTCATCCATCCGTTTAGCCATGAGACGATAGGCGGCTAACATGACTGGCACCCGAGAAGCTTTTAGAGATATAACAATATTGTGAAAATCTAGAGATTGGCAAATTCTAATAAATTCTAATGCAGATTCTACCATCCCTTCTGGAGTATCTCCGTAGGTGAATAGCATTCTCTCGGCCAAAGAACCATGATTGACACCAATACGCATGGCTTTGTTTTGTTCTTTGAGAGATAATACTAAGGGTTCTAAGGTTTTTTTGATTTGTTCCCCAATTTGAGTAAATTCTGCTTCTGTATATTCTGTACGGTCTGATTTAGGTTTTTCAAAAACGTATAAACCGGGGTTAATTCTTACTTTGTCTACGTGTTTAGCTACTTCTAAAGCAATTTTCATGCCGTTATGGTGAACATCAGCCACTAGGGGGACTCTTTGATAAGTTGCCGCTAGTTTGGCTTTGATTTCTTCTAAGGCTTTGGCATGGGCTAAACTAGGTACTGTTACCCGGACGATTTCACAACCAATTTCATGGAGGCGGCGAATGGCGGCTACGGAACCATCTATATCCAGGGTATCTTCATTAATCATTGATTGGACTACCACTGGATGTCCACCACCGATGGTAACATCTCCTACCTTAACTGGGCGAGTTTTACGTCTATGAATGGTAGTGTCGAGTAACTGGTCTGAGTTTAAAGGTTGATTGGGCTTGTCTAGAGTTTGCATGGTCTGCTAGATTTTAGCTAAGTATTGGATAATGCTATTTTATTGTACAACTGATAGGCCAGATTTTAGTTGAGGCGATCGCCCTTTTGAGTCTTGAAGTAATGAGTAATAAGTAATGAGTAATATAGCAATTCTCATACTTGTGAGGTACAAAGGTTATTCTTTTGAGGCAAGAGAGGCACCGAGGCAGGAGGCAGGAGTTAGGTACAACCTTATGAGTCCGAAAAATGCTATATATTAATTAATTAGTAGGTTGGGCCCTTGGAACGAAACCCAACATAATGAGTAATGAGTAATGAGTAATGAGTAATGAGTTTTGAAGGTAGCCTGTAGCCTGTAGGTTGGGGCAGGGAGATAACCCAACAAACATGAATCATATCGCCATTTACTTTGACTGTTGGGTTGCACTTCGTTTAACCCAACCTACAAGCTAGATTTTAGCTAAGTATTGGATAATGCTATTTTATTGTACAACTGATAGGCCAGATTTTAGTTGAGGCGATCGCCCTTTTGAGTCTTGAAGTAATGAGTAATAAGTAATGAGTAATATAGCAATTCTCATACTTGTGAGGTACAAAGGTTATTCTTTTGAGGCAAGAGAGGCACCGAGGCAGGAGGCAGGAGTTAGGTACAACCTTATGAGTCCGAAAAATGCTATATATTAATTAATTAGTAGGTTGGGCCCTTGGAACGAAACCCAACAAACATGAGTAATGAGTAATGAGTCTTGAAGTAATGAGTAATATAGCAATTCTCATACTGGTGAGGTACAAAGGTTATTCTTTTGAGGCAGGAGGCACCGAGGCAGGAGGCAGGAGTTAGGTACAACCTTATGAGTCCGAAAAATGCTATATATTAATTAATTAGTAGGTTGGGCCCTTGGAACGAAACCCAACAAACATGAGTAATGAGTAATGAGTCTTGAAGTAATGAGTTTTGAAGGTAGCCTGTAGCCTGTAGGTTGGGCAGGGAGATAACCCAACAAACATGAATCATATCGCCGTTTACTTTGACTGTTGGGTTGCACTTCGTTTAACCCAACCTACAAGCTCATTCCATGTATTCCTTAAAATCTTCTAATGGTTCATCAAAATCATCAGGTAATGGCAAAACAAACGTCCCTTTTAAAATACCAGAACGACGTTTCTTAGTAGTATCCTGTTCCTGTAAAAAATCTTTCGAGTAGTTTTCCATCAGATACTTAGCATAGTGAAGAAGTTCTTGTTTGAGAGATTCTGGCATTTCTGCAACTGTTTGCCAGATTTCTGTCTCAATATTCATAAATATCTCCTAGCTTATTATATGTCAAATACTAGCGATTCTCTTAAATAAAAGACTATTATAGCAATTCTCATACTCATACGCTACATTTTTATTACTTCCCGTTTCTCGTCTTGGTAGACTTTCCCTGTTCCTTCATACCATATTTATTAATAAATAGGCAATAATTGTATACTAAGAGTTAACTTGACAATACCGTTTCAATGCGTCTTAGCTTATTATAATAAGCAAAAAAACATTATGACTATTCCTGATTCTTCCCAACCTTCTGGGGATAAAGAAACTATTGCTTTTAGCCTTCTTGATAAAGAGCAACAAAAACAAAGATTACAAGAACTAGCTAGAGTATTTCTTCGCTTAGGATTTATTGCTTTTGGTGGTCCTGCGGCCCATGTAGCCATAGTTGACGATGAAGTAGTTAAGCGTCGTGGTTGGTTAACTAGAGAAAAATTACTAGATTTAATCGGGGTTACTAATTTAATTCCCGGTCCTAACTCTACAGAATTAGTTATTCATATTGGTTATGAATGGGGAGGGTGGCGCGGTTTATTTTTAGCTGGTTTTTGTTTTATTTTACCAGCTATGGTGATGGTTTGGTTATTGGCGGCAGTTTATGCTCGTTTCCAAAGTTTACCGGAGTTAGGTTGGTTACTCTACGGCATTAAACCCGTAATTATTGCTATTATTCTGCAAGCTTTATGGAAATTAGGACGCAAAGCTATTAAAGATGTACCTACGATTATTGCTGCTGTGGTAGTTACTATATTCTCTTTTTTACAATTCAATGAAATCATTCTACTAGTTTTAGCTGGTATTGGCGTCATGCTGTATAAGAATTGGCGCCGTGGTAATCCGGGAAGTATCGGTAGTTGGGTTGTGCCAATGATGGGAATTTCTGCACAGATGACTTCTTCTACAACTACTGTGGCTAATGTGAGTGTAGTTAAAGTCTTTCTATTTTTTCTCAAAGTTGGTTCAGTATTGTATGGAAGTGGGTATGTATTGCTTGCTTTTTTACAGAGAGATTTGGTAGAAAATTATCAATGGTTAACATCACAACAGTTACTAGATGCGATCGCCATTGGGCAATTTACACCAGGCCCCATTTTTACTACAGCTACCTTTGTGGGGTATTTAATTGGGGGTAATTTGGGAGCTATTGCTGCTACTGTAGGTATTTTTCTCCCAGCTTTTTTACTAGTGTTAATTATTAATCCCTGGGTGCCACGTTTGCGTAACTCTCCTTGGTTTAGTGGTTTTTTAGATGGTGTCAATGCGGCTTCTTTGGGATTAATGGTGGTAGTTACTCTCACTTTGGCCCAATCTGCCTTAGTAGATGTTATGACTGTGGTAGTTATGCTAGTGGCGATTGTGGCGGTTTTCCGTTTTAAGATTAATTCTGCTTGGTTAGTAATTGCTGGAGGGTTGTTTGGCTTTCTGGCTAATTTTTTTAACTTATATTAATTAATTCGGGCTCATAATCTTTGTTAATTTCGTCGTTAGATTAAAATTTTGATTGCCCTGAGTAGGGGCGCACATACTTGCGCCCTTGTGGTGCTCTTGCGCCCTTCTGGTGCTCTCCTGAGCTACAAAGGTTAAAGAATTAGGGAATAGGCAATGCTTGGAATACAAAAAATAAGGAACAAAAAATGATTTTAAAAATTCAACAAAACTATTTACAATTACAAAAAAGCTTGAGAGAGCAAAATTGGCAAAAAGCAGATCAAGAAACAAGAACAATCATGTTAATAATTACTGGAGCAAATATAAGAAGAGATATTTTAATCACAGAAGAAGATTTAAATATTTTTCCTTGTAAACATTTAAACTTAATTAATAATCTTTGGATAAAATATAGTAATAATAAATTTGGTTTTACTGTTATCAATAGTTTTTATTTAAACTGCAATCAAGATTATAAGCTTCTAGCAGAAAAAGTAGGATGGCAAACAAATAATCAATGGATTAAAATAGAAAATATTAACTTTAGTTTAGATGCGCCTGAAGGTCATTTGCCTTTAACCTGGCTAATTCCCCTTACTTTTTCAAGATATTGGTCAGCTCGTTTTGCTAGTGCAGGCTGGAAACTAATGTTTAAACGCCTAAAAGAATGTAAAATTAGTCCTCATTAAAACAGCTACTTAAGGCTAATGTAATTCCGAATTCCTAATTCTTGTGACTGTTGGGTTGCACTTTGTTTAACCCAACCTACAAGCTTATATCAATTAATTCGTAGGTTGGGGCAGGGAGATAACCCAACAAACATGAGTAATGAGTAATGAGTAATGAGTAATGAGTAAGAAGGTAGCCTGTAGCCTGTAGGTTAGGGCAGGGAGATAACCCAACAAAAGGTAATATTTTACAAGCCAATAGAGAATTAGTATAATTTGTAGGTTGGGGCAGGGAGATAACCCAACAAACATGAGTAATGAGTAATGAGTAATGAGTAATGAGTAAGAAGGTAGCCTGTAGGTTGAGGCACGAAACCCAACAAACTGTTAACCTGTGTACCTCAGCAGACTAAAAAACCCTATATAATGAATGTGTATTATTAATCAGGCGTTTGTATTCCCTAGCGCCGCAAAACCAAGTATAAAGAGCTAAAAATTTTCACTCATTCGCGCCTTCGCGCATTTTACACCCCATGGATGACCAAACAATACAAGCATATATTGAAATAATCGCCCAACTCCTCCAATGTCCCCAAGGAGAAGAAATTAATATTTTACAAGCCAATAGAGAATTAGTTGACCCAAGCTTGGTTGAGATTATGGGTTATGTAAGTGAACAAATGCTCTCCCAAGGACGGGAAAACGAAGGTAGATTTCTAGAACAATTAGCAACCCAATTAGGTAACATCTTAGAACAAGAATTTAACCCAGAAGCAGCCAGAGAGTTTTTAGTTACAGTATTTGAAGCCATCGATGATAGTAATGGCGACTCAGAAATTGTTTATAATATTTTTAATTCTCATTTAGACTTACTAGATATTCCCCTCATACCCCTATTACAAGATTCAGTTAACAATGTCCTAGCAAATACAGAGCCACAAGAACATGAATCTGTAGGAGAGTTAATATATCAATTTGCCCGTTTAGTTGTTCAATTTCCCCGAGGAAATGCGAGAAAAACGAAAGAAATAGCAGTCAATGCCTTTCAACTACTCCTAGACATTTTTTCAGAGGATAAGTACCCTGAACAACGGGCCACAACCCAATACGCCTTAGGAAATGCTTATAGAGAGAGGATAGAAGGGGAGAAACGAGAAAATATCGAAACCGCCATAGCTTACTATCACCAGGCCCTACTCCACTGGAAAGAAACTACTGTACCCTTAGA
>NZ_JALKVM010000191.1:0-16138 GCF_057440575.1 Johannesbaptistia floridana | reverse complement strand
CTTTATACCAAGAAGATAGAGAGAAAGCCAAACAAGAAGGAATACAGCAAGGAATACAAACAGGAGAAGTGAATCTAATATTACGCTTGTTAGAGCGCAAATTAGGGAATATACCCCCTGAATTAGCCACAAAAATCCGTCAATTAACACCACCAGATTTAGAACAATTAGCAGAAGACTTATTAACCTTTGGTAGCTATTCTGATTTAGAAAACTGGTTGCAATAAAATATCAGGTCTCCAAAAGACAATTGACTAGTTGTAAATATGTGTGGAACCAAAATGGCGATCGCTCTTTTTCTAATAAATATAGCAGTAGTTTATATTAGCACAATATAGTTTGATTGATCATAAATGATCCCCCCAACCCCCCTTTACTAAGGGGGGCTTTTTATCACAGTTGTAAACATCTACAAGGCGAGCTTGCTATATCATAGAAAGTGAGAATGCGATCGCCATAAAAAAACTGCCTAGTCAACAGAGATAACCCCATCTCAGATCTTGCCTCTTTACCTAATGTTACTGGTGGTGGTTGAGTAATGAGTAATGAGTAATGAGTAATGAGTAATGAGTAATGAGTAAGAAGTTTTGAAGTAAGGAGTAAGGAGTAAGGAGTAAGGAGTTTTGAAGTAATGAGTTTTGAAGTCTTGAAGTAATGAGTTTTGAAGTAAAAGAGTTGATCCTAACCACTTAAAAATTGATTTTCGCCTGTTGGCCTATTTAGTACTTTTTTAGGAGTACAAAATATGAGTTAAATAAAACAAATCCCATTCCAATGGAATTATGAATGGGATTATTTAAATAATTAAGCGCTGAAGTACTTAGCTACAGGGTGATAAGTAATAATCGCACTAGTTGACTGTTCGGGATAAATTTGATCACTTTCATCCATATACATACCAATGCGATCGCACCCTAATAACTCTAGTTGCTTATACTGGTCTTGAATATTAGGACAAGCAGGATAACCGAAGCTATAGCGAGAACCTTGGTAGCGTTGTTGCAGCATATCACGAATATTATCTGGTTCTCCATCAGCAAAGCCTAATTCACAGCGAATACGCGCGTGACACCATTCAGCCAAAGCTTCAGCGGTTTGAACAGCCATACCATGATAATAGAGATAGTCGGTATATTCATTCTCAGCAAAGAGTTTTTGTGCATATTCCGTGGCTATATTTCCCACAGTTACTGCTTGCATGGGGAAAACATCAAGTTTTCCACTATCTTTAGAGGCGAAGAAATCAGCAATACATAAACGGCGTCCTGATTTTTGACGGGGGAATTCAAAAACAGCAACTGGTTTTGAATCAGGAGGAAGATTCCCCCCATTAGCTTGAACTACTTCTGGGTCATAAATCAGTAGAGAATTCCCCTCAGACTGACAGGGAAAATAACCATAAATCACGGTAGGATCTAACAGATTCTCTTTAATTACCCGTTCTTTCCAGTTTTCTAAGAGAGGATATACTTTTTCTGCTAGAAACTCCTCATATTCTTCTTTTGTTTGGTCTTTAGGCTTACGGAATTGCCATTGACCTGCGATTAATGCTTGTAAATCCAGATACCAAAAGATTTCTTTGAGATCAAATTGTGTACTAGTAATCAACTTACTTCCCCAAAATGGAGGAGTAGGACGAGAAATATCAGGATCTACGGCTTCTGATCTTTTTGTATCTATTACCACTGTCTCTGTGGTTGTCTCTTCTTTCACTTTGCCGTTACCATTTTGATTGGTAGCGCCATTATCCTTGGTTTTCCCATTAGAATTAGCTTCAGCGTATTCTTCGAGAAAACCTAAATCATCTGACCATTTACCCTCTTTTTTCGCTGGCATAAGTTGATCCATAAAATTCAGGTCAGAAAAAGCATCTTTCCCATAAATTACTTGACCTTTATAGACTTGGCGACAATCTTCATAAACAAATTTAGGAGTTAAAGCGGCGCCACCTAGAATTACTGGAACCTTGATACCGCGTTCATTGAAAGTTTCGAGATTATCTTTCATGAAGGCCGTAGATTTTACCAGTAGACCACTCATAGCAATACAATCTGGTTGATGTTCCTCGTAGGCTTTGATAATGTTTTCTACTGGTTGTTTAATTCCCAGGTTAATTACCTTATAGCCGTTATTGGTTAAGATAATATCTACCAGGTTTTTACCGATATCGTGTACATCTCCTTTGACGGTAGCAATTACAAACTTACCTTTACCACTATCATCGCTATCACTTTTTTCCATGTAGGGTTCTAGATAAGCTACGGCAGATTTCATAGTTTGGGCCGATTGCAAAACAAAAGGTAGTTGCATTTGTCCACTTGCAAATAATTCTCCTACTACCTTCATGCCATCTAACAAGAAGGTGTTGATAATGTCTAGGGGTGGATAGAGTTCTAAAGCTTTAGCGAGATTGTCTTCTAAGCCGATACGTTCACCATCAATAATATGTCTTTTGAGTTTTTCTTCAATGGGTAAGTTTTCATCTTGAGAAGTATCGCGTTTGGTGGTTTTTCCTGCAAATACTTCTGTTAGTTTAGTTAGAGGGTCATAGGTACAAATATCCCCATCAAACTGACGGCGGTCATAGATTAAATTTCGACATAGTTCTTGATGTTCTGGTTCGATTTTAGCTAAGGGTAGGATTTTATTGGCACTAACTATGGCTGCATCCATTCCTACCTGCATTGATTCGTATAGGAATACAGAGTTAAGAACTTGACGCGCTGCTGGATTTAAGCCAAAGGAAATATTGGAGATACCCAAAACAATATGACAGCCGGGTAATTCTTCTCGAATGCGGCGAATTGCTTCTATGGTAGCTAAGCCATTTTCCCGGTCTTCTTCTATCCCGGTAGATATGGGTAAAGCTAGGGGATCAAAAAATATTTCTGCTGGAGAGATACCGTAGGCGATCGCCGCTTCGTAGGCGCGTTTAGCGATGGCAAATTTTTTCTCCGCCGTCCTTCCCATCCCTTCTTCGTCTATTGTTCCTACTACGATGCCTGCGCCGAATTTCTTGGCTAGTTCTAATACCTTATAAAAGCGTTCGTCTCCATCTTCGTAGTTAGTGGAGTTGAGGATACATTTTCCTCCTGCTACTTTTAACCCTGATTCCATTTTTTGCCATTCTGTAGAGTCTAACATCAATGGCAGGGTCACATTATTTACTAAACGGGAGGCTAATTCGTGCATATCTCTCACCCCGTCCCGTCCTACATAGTCTACGTTAACATCTAAAATATGGGCGCCTTCTTTTACTTGGGATTTAGCCAGAGATACTAAACCATCCCAATCTTCTTCATTGAGAAGTGTGCGACATTTTTTTGACCCACTAGCGTTGAGACGTTCACCGATAATTAAAAACGAGTTATCTTGTATATAATTTTGAGTGCTGTATATTGATGCTGCTGCTGGTTCATATTTTGGCTGACGAGTAGCTACCTGTAAATCTTTACTCATCTCTACTAGTTGCGCTATGTGGTCTGGACGTGTTCCACAACATCCCCCTACTACTTGTACGCCTAAATCTTCCACAAAGTGCATTAAAGACATGCGTAACTCCATAGGAGTTAGTCTGTAATGGGCTTGACCTCCCACGTTTTCTGGTAATCCAGCGTTAGGAATACAGGACACAACAAAGGGGGAATTTTCTGATAAATATTTAATATGTTCTTTCATCAGATCTGGTCCTGTGGCGCAATTTAACCCTAGGATATCTATGGAGTATGGTTCTAAAATCGCTAAAGCTGCGCTAATTTCTGAACCTACTAACATGGTTCCCATTACTTCCATGGTGATTGATACCATGATTGGCAGGCGATCGCCTTTTAATTCAAATACTTCTTCTATGGCGTTTAAGGCGGCTTTTATTTGTAGAACGTCTTGACAGGTTTCTACTAAAAGTAAATCTACTCCTCCATCATATAAACCTTTTACCTGTTCTACATAGGCATTTTTTAAGCTATCAAAATCTATATGTCCTAGGGTTGGTAATTTAGTTCCAGGTCCCATGGAACCTGCTACAAAGCGAGGTTTTTCTGGTGTTGAATATTCTGCTGCTACTTTTTTCGCTAATTCTGCTGCTGTTTTATTTAAATAATAAGCTTTATCTGCTAAATCATATTCTGCTAATACTAGGGGGGTCCCTCCGAAGGTATCAGTTTCTATTACATCTGTTCCTACATCTAAAAAGCCACGATGAACTTTTTCTACTGCTTCTGGTTTGGTGTGAACTAAATATTCATTACAACCTTCGTATTCTGGTCCTCCAAAATCTGCTGCCGTCAGGTTTTGACTTTGGAGAGATGTTCCCATGGCACCATCAAATACAATAACTGGACGACGTGGACTATGTAAATGATCTAGGAAGTAGCTTTTCATATTCTTTACAAATTAGTGTGAATTGATAGGTTTATTTAAATATTAAACAAAACTTTACATTAAAAAAGCAACTAGCGAGTTTTGATAATTTTGATTGTATCCTATTTAACCCGCTTTTCCAAGAGCGATCGCCTAGATAACAATATGATTTTTTTCTTTAATTTTGCTTAATCAAAGTATTGATTGACTATACTAGGAGAGTAAAACTCTCATAAATAATCAATATTGAATATGGATATAAAATTAGTAATGGTTGTTTTAACTAGTCTATTTACTGTATCTGCTCTTTTCTTTGCTACAAGAAACGGTTTCTATGATACAGATAAATATGATGGTAATGGTTGCGCTCACTAAATTCCAGCAATAGAATATATTCAGTCAAGTAGGATAGGAGAGGAGATATAGCAAGCTCGCAAATAGATGTTTACAGTTATCATGAAAAGCCCCCCTTTGTTAAGGGGGGTTGGGGGGATCTGTAAATATAAATATTGTTAACACTACAACGCTCATTGCTATATTACCCGACCTATCCTCAATTATTTCAAGTCAGTTCGTAGGTTGGGTGATCCCTACTCAACCCAACATTAATTTTATTACCTTCTACTTTGGCTGTTGGGTTGCACGACTTTTAAGCAAAACTACAAATCGAATTCATCATCAAGAGAAATGGATATTTTCAAGTTAGACAAAGAGCGATCGCCTAATCATTTTAATACTATATATATACTCTCCTAGCTTTCTTACCTTATTCGTTATGATTTAACTATCAATATGTCCAAGGGGAAATTTTTTTATGACAGTAGTTGCAATTGATTTTGGGACAAGTAACACTGTGGTTAGTATATTAGACTCTCAAAATCAACAGCCAAAAACCCTTTCCTTCCCTGAGATTTCTCAGTCTTATCAAAAAATACCTGTTATTCCTAGTTTAGTTTACGTTGAAGATAACCATACTTATCTCTTTGGAGAACAAGTTAAAAATAGTCGTATAGGTTTAGCGCATCCAGAACGTTTATTTAAAAATTTTAAACGCAATTTAAGTTTTGAAAAAGAGTATGAGATTCGTAAATTAGATGAACAGGAGTATACACCCAAATTAGTTACTACAGTCTTTTTTCAAGAAATCTTATCTCGTCTAAAAACAATCAATATAGAACCTTCTGAATTAATTTTAACTGTTCCGGTAGGGGCTTTTGAAAAATATTCAGACTGGTTAAGAAGTTTAGCACAACAATTAAATATTGCTGAAGTAAAGCTGATAGACGAATCTACAGCAGCGGCGATTGGATATGGTATAAATAACCCTAATTCTCTAGTTTTAGTAGTTGATTTTGGCGGAGGTACCCTTGATTTAAGCTTAATTCGTACAGCAGATATTAATCAAGAAGCAGAAGTAATCGCTAAGTCTGATGGAGAAATTGGTGGAGAAGATATTAATCGATGGATTGTAGAAGATATTTTTCTTCCTCAAATAGGAAAAACTTCTCTGAATAAAATTGAAAGAGTACAGTTACTAGAAAAAGCTGAAAAAATAAAAATAGAACTTTCAACTAAAACAGAAGCTAAAGATAGCTTTTTCGATGAAGAGAAAATCACAGCTTATTGTTTATCTCTTAAGCGCAAAACATTGGAACAGTTATTAGAAGATAAATTTTTTTTAGAAAGATTAAATATAGCTTTAGATGAGATTATAGATATAGCCAGAGTCAAGGGTATCAAGGAAGAAGCGATTCAAGAGGTATTATTAGTAGGAGGAAGTTGTTTAATTCCTGCTGTTCAAGAACTAATCAAAGCTCGTTTTCAGCCTTATCGAGTTAAAGTTAATAAACCATTTGAAGCCGTTTCTCATGGTGCTTTGATGGCCACTAAAATAGCTAAAATTAATGACTATTTACGCCATAGTTACACAATTAGAACTTGTGCTAATCGAGAGACAAATCAAGCAGAATATAGAGCAATTTTTGCGAAGGAAAGTAGATATCCTCAGGAAAATAACCAAATTCCTCCCCTACAAGTGAAATATACAGGACAAGATGCTATAGAACTTAATATTTTTGAAATCGCAGAAAAGTGGGATTCTGAGGTGATTTATGATAGTGATGGAAGAATTAGCGGGAGAAAGTGCCAAAAGACAGAAGTTCCTAAATTTTTAGGCAAATGTCTAATTCCCCTCAATCCTTTAGGAGAAGTAGGTGTAGACCGTATTTTAGTTAAGTTTGCAGTTTCTATAGAAAGAGTCTTAGAGGTAACAGCTATAGATTTGCTAACTAACAACACTTTATTAGAGAGAAAAATAGTAGCAGAGTTGGACTAATTTTTACTGACTCCTCAACTCAGACCTCGCATCTTTACCCAAAGTTACTTGTGGTGGTTGAGTAATGAGTAATGAGTAATGAGTAATGAGTAATGAGTAAGGAGTCTTGAAGTGAGGAAGTCTTGAAGTCTTGAAGTAATAAGTAATGAGTTTTTAAGTAATGAGTTAAAGAATTAATGCTCAACGCTTAAAAATTGGTTGACCTTTGTAAGATATAAGGCGAAAGAGAAATGAACTTTTTCTGAGGTTAATTTAGTACATAAGTACTGGTGCTTTGATATGAGTTTAACTTGAAAGATTTGAAGCAAACTTGATTTTATCAAGATACCAAATTGGTTTAAAGTTTTATATTAATTAGGAGAATATTGTAATAACTATCTATGAGTCAAAATAATTTAATCTATGTAATAGCTACAGGTGTACAATTAGAGATGGTGCAAATACTTGGTGGTGAATTCCTCATGGGAAGTAAACAGGGTAATAGCGATGAAATACCTCAACACCCAGTCACAATATCACCCTTCGCCCTTGGCAAGTATCCAATTACCCAAGCCCAATATCAAGCAATCATGGGTAATAATCCTTCTAATTTTCAAGGAGATGATTTACCAGTAGAATGTGTATCATGGGATGATGCAGTAGAGTTTTGTAACAAACTAAGCCAAGCAACAGGCTTAGAATTTAGACTACCAAGTGAAGCTGAGTGGGAATACACTTGTCAAGCTGGTAGTGAAACAAGTTATTGTTTCGGAGAAAATAGTAATCACCTAAAAGAATATGCTTGGTATCGAGATAATTCTAATAGTCAAACTCAATCAGTAGGGCAAAAAAAACCTAATGCTTGGGGATTATACGATATGCACGGAAATGTCTGGGAGTGGTGTGGTGATGATTGGCATGATAATTATCAAGGAGCACCTCGGGATGGTAGTATATGGTTAAACCCAAGCCCCGAATTTGAAATACAAAAAAACACTAATAATAAATATAAAGTAATGCGTGGTGGGTCTTGGTTTAACAGTGCTAGTTGCTGTCGTTCCACCTATCGTAGTAAGTTTGTGAGTATGTATAGGGATTACGACCTCGGCGGGTTTCGCGTTGCATTGGTTTTTTAAACTTAGAAAAAGGTGTGAAGCAAACTGGAGGATAATAAAATTAATGTTGGGTTTCGTTCCTCAACCCAACCTACGAACTAAAATTTTGTCTTAGCTAGAAGCTAGACACCACAAAAGTTGACGATCTTTTTAGCTATTATTAGAAAAAAGGGGATTTATTATTATCAAAAAATCCCTAAATCCGTTAACTTCTAACTTTAAATTGATCTAAATTAAGCAAGAGAAGCGGATTTAGCACCCCTTTCGTTAGCCCATTGGATTAATTCGGCGATTTGTTCCCGGGCGATCGCCGCTAATGGTACAGTTTGACTAATAGCTGCAATAATATCCGCATTGGTAAACTCTCTCCCTACAGTATAAGCTTGTTGCATCGCATCAATAATTGTTTGTTCGATTTCTGCACCATTAAAATTATTGGCCTCCCTCGCTAAATTTCGGATGTCATACTTTTGCCAAGTTTGAGGGCGGAATTTTTGCAGTTGTACCGCGAAAATTTGTTCTCTTTCTCTCGGTGTAGGTAGATTAAGAAAAAAGATTTCATCGAATCTTCCCTTCCTTAGAAATTCTGCTGGTAACTTTTTCACATCGTTGGCGGTGGCTACAATAAAAACTGGACTTGTCTTTTCCTGCATCCAGGTGATAATTGTACCAAATACCCGACGGGAAGTACCAGAATCTCCATCAATACCTGAAGTTATATTACCAAATGCTTTATCTACTTCATCTATCCAAAGGACACAGGGGGCGATTGCTTCAGTAATTTGAATCATTTGTCTAACTCTACTCTCACTCTCTCCCACAATCCCCCCAAATAACCGGCCTACATCTAAACGTAAGAGGGGAAATTTCCACTCAAAAGCAATAGTTTTAGCTGATAGAGATTTTCCTGTTCCCTGAATACCTACTAAGAGAACACCTTTGGGAGTAGGTATACCATATTCTTTGGCTTGACTACTAAAAGAAGCTTGTCTAATTTGTACCCAATTCTTCAGATTTTCCAAACCTCCCACATCGTCTAGAGATTCCTGGGTATTTAAAAACTCTAAGATTTGCGTTTGGCGAATAATTTGCCTTTTTTCTGCTAAGACTATCTTAATATCTGATTCATCTATTAAACTTTTAGTAGCAACTGCTTTAGCAAGAATTAACTCAATTTTAGTAGCAGTTAGTCCTTGAAAAGCTTTAACGAGATTTTCTCTCTCCTCTAGTCTTAGTTTGACAAAATTTGGATTTACTTTGGTCTCAATAATTTGGTTAATTTCCTCAATATCAGGAAGGGGAAAGTCAATAACGTTTACTTCTTCGCTTAATTCTACGGGAAGTTCTAAAAAGTGACTAGTGATAATGATAGTTTGACGAGTATATTTTAATTCTTTGACAAGATTCTTTAATTCTCGAATAATAGGAGCATTGGGAGTATTATTTTTTAAAAAGTGATATATATCTCGCAGATGATAGATAATACTCGGTTCTTGTCCTTGTGAAGGGTTATTATCTTGTATATTCTGTTGAATCCGTCCAAAAGCCCCCATAAGGTTACCCTTAGCTTGTCCATTATCCTGCCAACCTCTAGCCACATCCCAAGCTAAAATTTGTGGAGTTACTTTCAATTTAGTGTGTAATGGTAGTTGTTGTAGCGCCTTTTCTACAGCCTCCTCCTCTCGGGTGATAAGATAAATTAGAGGATACCTCGCCCGTAAAAGAACATCTACTTGTTCAACTAGTTGCTGATGTCGATTAGAAAAGGTTGGCATCTTGGTGATTGATTTTTATATTAATTACTAGGATATTGTAACAACTCTCTATCTCTATAAGATAAAATAAAAGTTACGCGATCGCCAAATATTAACGCATCATGGTTCAATCAAACAATCAATCAGGTGAAAAAGACCCGGTTTTAGGCACAGATACATTATCTAGTGAGTGTAATCAGGATTCAAAGACACAATTTCTCTGGGGTATAGATAAAAACCTGGAAAAGGCAATTCGTAGATCTATAAATCTACTAAACTATAATCAAATAATTAGTGAAAAACAATTACAAGAAACTAAAGAACTAAATTTAGCTAAAGCTGATGTCTCAGATTTAACAGGGATAGAAAAATTTACCAATTTAGTTAGCCTGGATTTAACTTCTAATCCTTTGAATAATGAACAACTAAAACATCTGCAAAGCTTAACTAACTTAAAAGTATTGAAGTTAGATAATAATAACCTATCAGATTTAAATGCGATCGCTACTCTAACTAAATTAAAAGAACTATCTCTAAATAATAATCAGATAGAAAATATCTCCATCTTAGCTAACTTAACAGAATTAGAATCACTATCACTTAACTATAACTCTGTAAGCGCGATCGAGGTACTTAGTCAGTTAACCAACTTAAAAGCAATTTACCTAGATGGTAATAAAATATCAGGACTACAGGCATTAGGGAATCTTACTAACTTAGAAATTCTCTCAGGTAACTACAATCAAATTATCAGTCTTGATGATTTTATCCATAATTTGCTGTCTTTACGTTATCTGAGTCTATCTCATAACCAAATTAAAGCTGAGAAAATCTGTCCTTTAGTCAAGTTAAGAGAATTGAGACAGCTACATTTAGATAATAATCAAATTAAAGATATTCGTTTTCTAGGAGTATTAAGCCAATTAGAAGTTCTCACCATTAATAATAACCCGATTGATGACTGGGAACCATTAAATCATTTAAACCAGCTACAGCCTGTTTATCGTCAACTATGGGAAACAAAATTACCTCTGGAGATGGTATATATACCTGGTGGTAAATTCCTCATGGGTTCAACCAAAAAAAGTAATGAAAGTCCTCAACATGAACTAACCCTATCACCATTCTTATTAGGGAAATACCAAGTTACCCAAGCCCAATATCAAGCAATTATGCAGTGTAATCCCTCCTACTCCAAAGGGGAAAATCTCCCAGTAGAGAACGTAAGCTGGGATAATGCCGTAGAATTTTGTGCCAGATTATCAGAGGAAACAGGTTTAAACTTTAGATTACCTAGTGAAGCCGAGTGGGAATACGCTTGTAGAGCAGCAACCAGTACAGAATATTATTGCGGCGAAAACTTAAATACAAAACAGGCCAACTATAACACCAATAAAACCATAGAAGTAGGAAAATACCCCCCCAATCGCTTTGGATTGTACGATATGTACGGAAACGTCTGGGAGTGGTGTAGCGATGATTGGCATGATAATTATGAGGGGGCGCCCAATGATGGGAGTGTTTGGTCCAACAATTCTCAAGAAAAAGTAATTCGAGGAGGCTGTTTTTATATGAATCAAAGCTACTGCCGTTCTGCATCGCGAAATAGTAACGCCCGTAGTGCTAGACACTTCGATTTTGGATTTCGTGTTGCCTTAGTTTTGTCCACAGATACAGTAAGAGAGGTAGACTCAGATGTTGCATCTTTGCCAAAAGTTGCAGGTTGTGTTTGAGTAATGAGTAAGGAGTAATGAGTAATGAGTTTTGAAGTAAGAAGTCTTGAAGTCTTGAAGTCTTGAAGTCTTGGAGTTAAAGAATTAATGCGATCGCCCTTAAAAATTGGTTGACCGAGTGCAAGATCTGAGGCGAAAGAGAAATGAACTTTTTCTGAGGTTAATTTAGTACATAAGTTTTGGTGCTTGGCTCTAAATATAAGTAGTAGTAGGGGCGCAAGGCTTGCGCCCCATTCCCGGCTTGCGCCCCATTCCCGGCTTGCGCCCCATTCCCGGCTTGCGCCCCATTCCCGGCTTGCGCCCCATTCCCGGCTTGCGCCCCATTCCCGGCTTGCGCCCCATTCCCGGCTTGCGCCCCATTCCCGGCTTGCGCCCCATTCCCGGCTTGCGCCCCATTCCCGGCTTGCGCCCCATTCCCGGCTTGCGCCCCATTCCCGGCTTGCGCCCCATTCCCGGCTTGCGCCCCATTCCCGGCTTGCGCCCCTACCAATACTGCGTAGGTTAGGGATTTTGACTTTTCTTTGAGGCAAGCAGAGGAGCAGGGAGACCGAAGCAGGGAGAGGGATTTTCGGCTTTCTCCCCCGCCCCCTGCTCCGGTGCTCCCTTGCAGTCTCAACAGATAATCTTCAAAACATACGCAGTATTGGCGCCCCTACTACGAGGCATTAATCAGAATTTGATATCACTAACTCTAGCAGGGACTATGATATTTTCCCCCTCTTGATAACCAACTTGTCGAATATAAACTAGTTTCCCTGGTTGAATTTCTGTGTTATCTGCTTGATGTAAAATGGGATTATACTCAACTTGTTCACCAGGAGAACCAATCGTTTGATAATTCCAACTCTCTAAGAGATTTTCTAAAGAGACAGTTAATAGAGGGAGAATATTTTTAGCTGGTAAATCAGGGTTATCTTTGATCTTCTGGCGAATAGTAGGATAATTAACTAATAAACTCTCTAACTCTTTGAAACTAGCTTTCTTAAAGTTAAAATTTTGCCAAGAATTTTGTTGTTGTACGTTAGCCTGTAAATCTTCTATTCGTTTATCTTTATCAGCGATTGCAGCTTTTAATTTTAATACCCTATCTTCTGCATTAGTTTGAACTGGAGAGTAAATAATACTTAACAAAAATCCTGTCAAAACTAGCCACAACAACAAACCAAAAACAAAATCACTAACACTAATCATAGTTATAAAAACCTCCCCACATTTCCCACTTTATAACAAAATACTCCCTAGTTAAACATCAATAATAAATTGATCGCCTCTGAGATTAAGAACACCAGGAAGAATAGCAAAAGGAGAACCTATACCTAAACCGGGGCGATCGCCATTAGAATTATAGAAAACTGTACTAGTTGCTTGGCTAAAAACAATCATAGCATTACTATTAGCAACTTCAGCATCACTACCCACTATAGCAAAATCATTAAGATCACTAAAACCATTGCCAACCCTACTGTTTAATGTCCTAAAAGTTGTTTTAGAGAGAACAATACGATCTACACCAGAAAAATCCGTAATGGTGTCAATCCCTAGATGATTGCGTCTAAAACTTTTACCAGTTTCAAAACGAAACTGATCCCGACCAGCATCACCTGTAAGTAGATCATCACCAGCATTACCAACTAAGATATCATTACCGCGATCGCCTTTAATCAGATCATTACCTGCATCACCTTGTAAAAAATTATTGCCGCGATTACCAGTAATTTGATTATGGAGTCTATTCCCGATACCATCAAGGTTAGCAGTACCTTCGAGCCTCAAGTTTTCTACTTGTGGAGGTAGAATTAGGCTTTGATCATCAGCAACCAAAGTATCAGTAATTGTGACAATCCCTTGACTATCAGTGATATTGATAGGCTGATTAGGAACTCCCAAATTAATTTTAAACTGCTTATCTACTTCACTTTGATTATTATTAGGAATGACAATACTAATTACTTGAGTTTGTTCTCTCGGTTTGAATCTAACTCGACCAGTTTGAGCTTTGTAGTCTTTATTAGCCACAGCAGAATCATTAGTAGTTTGATAGGGAATAAGTAGCATACTGGGAGCGGGTTCAGACAAACTGACTTTTACGGAGGCTTTGAGAGCCGAACCTTCCACAAAAGTGAGGTCTTCGATAGACAGATTCAAGGAACTGTAATCGAAATCATCATTAATAATTGTATAAGTAGCAGTAGTTTGTTCCCCTAGTACAACATCATTACCCATCAGATTGGTGATTTTCAGACGAATTGTTTCATCATCTTCAAAAAGATTATCTTTGTAGATTGGTAGCCTAATGTTTTTAAGTGTTTGACCTGGTTTAAAACTAACTGGAAAGCTAAACTTATTGATGTAGTCATTATTAGCGGTAGCTGTTCCTGGTGGCGAGTCTAAACTTACCTGTACAGTGGCTCTTTCACTAGTATCTCCTGTCCTAATTAATTGAGCAATAGTTCGATTTTGAGGTTTTTGATGATGATGACTACCTTCTACTCCTTGGTAGTTAGCTTGATTAAAGGCAATAACTGAAGTTTCTGGACCTGGATTAGCTAGAGTTTCTGTGACAATTTGATTGATTTGAGAATCAAAAAAAACTCGCGCATTGCCCAAACGCAATTCAGAATTGAGACCAAATCCGGTGACATCAGCAGTAAGAGGTGCTCCTGTACCAACCACCATCACCACCCAGATATCCATATTACTATCCCTAGTTTCTATTTGTAGAGGATCGCCTGGAATCACAGTAGCATTAGAAGGATTAAGAATCCACCCTTTGAGGTAACTATCCTTGTTACCTTCAAGCAAGAAAGTTTTGATCCTTCCTTCCTGACCTGCCGTGACGGTAATGCCACCGTCATCTAAATAAGTCCCCAGGTTAACTTGCCAAGTATAGATATGGTCTTCAACATCAGCTAAACGGTCTAGGGTTGATAGGAGGGCACTGCCTGCATTGCCAGAAAAATCTACCAGCATGTGTCGTTTTGCTTCATCGATACCCAAACTTTCGTAGACACTACCTCCATCAACAATAACATAGCCTCCAGTAGTCCGGGCTTCAAAAAACTCAGGAGCGCCCGTGAGAGTTTGACTGCCAACTTGACCATCTACAATAAGTTTGCTGTAGTATTGAGAATCGTTTTCTTTTGTAGGTCCGCCAAAGTAGTGTGTATCGTAGGCATGGAGTCCTAAGGCAAAAGCTTCAGAACGATCCCAACTGCGTGGATGGTGAGTAAAATCTCCCATCAAGGAAATTAAAATATCATTACTATCCTGCCAGCGGTTACGGAAGAGATAGCTACCTTTCTCACTATCTTCAATGGCAACCGGGAGAATTCCTGTGGGATCAATTCCTATAGTATCTGTTGGGTAGTAAAGAACAGACCAAACAGTACCCCCTCGACGATGATCAAACTTGGCGTCATCTGATGCTGGATTGGCTAAACCGCGATAGTGATCATAAAAATATTGATAGTATGGCTGGTTTGTAGGAGAAGCAGTATCCAACAAAAAGCTACTCCAGCCTTCTGGGTCGAAGCCTATCCAACCCACCCCAAACTGAAGGGAGGTTTGTTCTGCGTCAAAAACCCCAGTGTATAGGGGCAACTGTTCAAAATTAACCTCGTTAAAGACACTTTCTAACTCTGTATCGCCAATGCTACGAAGAGCATAGATAGCAGGCATCAGAAAGCCTCCTGCATAAGCTAGATACCCCTGTCCTTCTTGAGTCAGACCAGTATCACCGTATGCTGTTTCAATGTGTTCTCCAAGCCAGAATTTAAGGTCTCTAAAACGAGCTGCTCGGTTGACTTCTTCGTCAACAGCAAGCATCATCACCAGCTCTGCTGCTCTAGATACGGCTACCCAGTTTGAGCCGTAGGGAGAAGCGAAGTTTGGATGCCAGTAGGAAGGCCAAGCATCCAGGGAGGTTATAATTTTTTGGCGCACGTAATTTTGTTGACTCGTGGTCCAGCCACTAGCCGCCCAATCATAGGCTAAAGCAAATCCCATCCCTGTTGCTGCTCTAGAAAGTCCATAGTTATCCTCTGGTATACGTTGATCTGGGTCGGGATCATTGTGGATAGCGTAGAGGGCATTGTAGGCTATTTGGGCATAGTTCCTATCACCTGTGATTTGATACACAAAGGATGCTTCACGAGCGAGCCAAGCGCGGGCATAGTTCCAATTACCGTCTGTAGCGTATTCGTCATAAACGCGCCAATCATTCTGATCTACTCGTGCTTTCATGGCCTTAAAAGCACGCTGGTGATGAGATCCCGGAGAATTTGTTATGGCAGTACGAATCTCGTTTAGTTTAGCTGAGTCTAGAAATAATCGTGGAGTCATAGTAAAGAAATAATTGTGTAATTTTTGGGAATTTTAATAGTTTTTTTAATACGCCTATCACCGTATTTTTGGTGATAAGCTGAATAGGGAAGAGAGAATAGGAAGAAGCATAAAAGTGTTACTAGTAAATACAATTTACCCCTAAATGCTAGGAGAGTCTTTTTTTATTCCTTTTTATTTTCCGTTTAGCTTTTTTCTCTCAAACGTGGGGAAGAAAATCACTCCTTTGTTTCAATGAATACATTTTAGTCTGAATTTAACTTAAAAACTTGAATTTGTAAGAAAATTACACACATCCGGCTCTAAAAAGTATCAAAAGGTTCGTAGTTGGACTTTAGTCCCAAAAGTCTCAAAAAGTTCGTAGTTGGACTTTAGTCCCAAAAGTATCAAAAGGTTCGTAGTTGGACTTTAGTCCCAAAAGTCTCAAAAAGTTCGTAGTTGGACTTTAGTCCCAAAAGTATCAAAAGGTTCGTAGTTGGACTTTAGTCCCAAAAGTCTCAAAAAGTTCGTAGTTGGACTTTA
>NZ_JALKVM010000190.1:0-16169 GCF_057440575.1 Johannesbaptistia floridana | reverse complement strand
CAAAACTCATCTAGGTGCGTTACGGGCTTCGCCCTAACACACCCTACTAATACTTATTGTTAAGATGCTTTGTATTGGCGTAAATGTTTTTCTCGGGATAATTCCACAGGAGTTTTGTTCATAGAAGTTAAGGGGACTTGTTCTAATACTTCTACTTCAATTTTAACGGAGATTAAATATGAACCTGGTTGCTGATTAACTTCTTCGGCAATTATTTCATTTAAATCTGGACTTTTTCCACTAAGGGGATTTCTGAGTACACATTGTTCCCATTCGTACTTAGCTTCGGGATTAATGGTTAAAACGTAGTGTTGAGTCATAGTATAGTATTGTTTCTAGTTATCTTCTTCTATTTTAGTACATAAGTACTAGCTTTTTTTCAAGATGAGCCAAAAATTATTATCAGAATTTGAACCAATAAGCGCGATCGCCACTAGCCCTCAAGGAATAGCAACCTTAAAAAAGTTATGTGAGGAAACTAGCATAGATTTATGGATACCGCAAACCCCAGAAGATTCCCTGAAAGAGCATTTAAAACAGTTATGGGGCACTCAAAAGGCGATCATCTTCTCTTTAGCCACAGGTGCGGTAGTGCGTCTCATTGCCCCATTATTAACCCATAAATCCACAGATCCCGGGATCATAGTAGTAGATGGTGCCGGAAAGTTTGTAATTAGTCTCTGTGGTGGACATCAACGAAGCGCCGACAAGTTAACCCAAATTCTGGCCCAAATACTAGACGCTACCCCCATCTTAACTGGTGCGTCGGCTACTGCTAACTTACCTGCTATAGATACTCTAGGATTTCCCTACGGTTGGCGCAAAGGCACAGGAGATTGGACCGCAGTAAGTGCCGCTGTTACTAAAGGAGATAAAATACAAGTTTTTCAAGAAGTGGGATCTACCCTGTGGCAGGAGAATTTACCCTCAAACCATCCTTTTGATTTTACCGGGGAAACAGTTTCTCCTTCAGGGCGTATCTGGATTAGTGCCACCCAAAGACGTTTTGCACCAAATACCCAAGTAGCCAAAGTGCAATGGCATCCGCGAGTGTTATGGTTAGGGATTGGTTGCGAAAGAGGTATAAGTAAAGAATTAATTTCTCAGGGGATTAACCAAGTGTGTGAGAAAGCCCATTTATCTCCACAGGCGATCGCCGGAATAGCTACCATTGATTTAAAAGCTGATGAAACTGGTTTAATAGCCGTTACTCAGGAGAGAAATTTACCCTTAGTAACTTTCAGCGCTCAAGAATTGAGTCAAGTAGTTGTGCCTAATCCTTCTCAAGTAGTAGAATCTGCTGTAGGCACTCCTAGTGTAGCTGAAGCTGCCGCCTTGTTAGCAGCAAGTCAGACTGAGTTGTTGGTAACCAAACAGGTTTTAGAAAAGATGACCGTGGCGATCGCCCTTTCAGACCAAGAATATATTGGTCGTCCTGGGAAATTATACCTAGTAGGCACAGGTCCGGGCGCCCTTAGTCAAATGACCAGTGCTGCTAAAGCTGCCATTACCGCTGCTGATGCTGTAATTGGCTATAAACTATATATCGATTTAATTAAACCTCTACTCCGGGTAGAACAAATTGTCGAATCTCTGCCGATAACTCAAGAAAAAGCTCGTGCTATTCGAGGGATTTCTCTAGCTAAGTGGGGTTTAACTGTGGCGGTTGTCTCTTCTGGAGATTGTGGCATTTATGGTATGGCAGGGTTAGTTTTAGAGGAATTGGGAGAAAAAAAAGATATAGAAGTAGAAGTTTTTCCCGGTGTAAGTGCCTTACAAGCTGCATCCTCCCGGGTAGGTGCCCCCCTCATGCACGATTTTTGCACCATTAGTCTTAGTGATTTACTAACTCCCTGGGAGGTAATTCAACAGAGATTAATTGCAGCAGCGAAGGCAGATTTTGTTACCATCATCTATAATCCTCGCTCCCAAACACGCACCCAACAAATTGTTACTGCTCAAACTATATTTTTACAACATCGTCAACCTAATATCCCGGTAGCGATTGTGCGTGCCGCCTATCGCCAGGAAGAAGAGGTAAAACTTACTACTTTAGCTGAAATGCTTACCCATCCCATTGATATGCTGACTACTGTAATTATTGGCAATTCCAGTAGCTATATTCAAAATAATCGTCTAATTACTCCTAGAGGCTATAACTCAGACCCTCGCATCTTTACCTAATGTTACTGGTTGGGGATTAATAATGAGTAATGAGTAATGAGTAATGAGTTTTGAAGTAATGAGTAATGAGTAATGAGTTTTGAAGTATAGAAGCCAGTAGGTTGGGCAGGGAGATAACCCAACAACTTAGATCTTGCATCTTTATCACTCATTTACTTGTGGTGGATGAATCTTGAAGTCTTGAAGTCTTGAAGTCTTATAGTAATAAAATTTGAAGCCAGTAGGTTGGGCAGGGAGATAACCCAACACAATGAGTAATGAGTAACGAGTTTTGAAGTAATGAGTAAGAAGGTATCCAGTAGGTTGGGCAGGGAGATAACCCAACAACTTAGATCTTGCTAAGGGATGGGGAGAAGTTAGCCGAAAAGTGCGTGAAGATATAATTCAAGTGGCATCCTGTAAGTTGGCACCTTCTAATTTGGCACCCTGTAAATTGGCACCCTGTAAATTGGCATACCTTAAGTCAGCATTTTGTAAATTGGCACCTTCTAAATTGGCACCTTCTAAATTGGCATTTTGTAAATTGGCACCCTGTAAAAAGGCATTTTGTAAATGGGCATTTTGTAAATTGGCACCCTGTAAATGGGCATTTTGTAAATGGGCACCCCGTAATTTGGCTTCCTGTAAAAGGGCACCCTGTAAATGGGCACCCCGTAATTTGGCACTCTGTAAATGGGCACCCTTTAAATTGGCACCCTGTAAATTGGCACCCTGTAAATGGGTCCACTGTAAATTAATTTTCACATTTTGATTATCTTGTCGCCAGTTATTCCATATTTGAGTATGATTAAGATTAACAATAACAGCTTCAAATACATCTATTGTTCTACAATGATTTAGAGCAAAAATAACCAAAGATTTCTCAATATCTGGTAAACTGATCATGCTAATCAAAGTTTCCCTGGGCATATCTGCCAGTAAATTAGGATTTGCTAAGAGCATTAAATCAAATACAGTATTATTCAATAATTCCCTAGGAAAATCTTTCCCTAACTCCCATAAAATATCTGGGGGTGTATTAGGATTAGCAACTAGGGCACTTCTAACTTCTGTTTGAGTATAACTTCGATAAATTTCTTGGAGACGCACTGGTGATGTCTCTGGGTTATTTGCTTCTTGGATGACAATTTTTAATTGAGTAGATGATGGTGTAGTCATTTTTCCTCAATGAAAACTATGATTAATTACTCACTATCAGTAATTAAGTAACATTGTATAAGAAACTAATATTTATTGACTACCCTCAGTGCGCTGAGTAATTTTTGATGAAAATTGCCGGGTTGTTCTGGGTGCGATCGCTGATTTCTCTAATTTGTTTAATTAACATCTTATACCAAATCCGGTTTACCTCACCCCTTTATCTTTTTACATCAGGGAAACGCTGAAAGCTTGTCTCACCCTGCGCCCTGCTCAGAAGCTTCCTGCTTTTTTATCAAGGATATTTAATAACCGGATGCGCGTATCACATCTTTCAAATTTGCCAATACAAATATAAGAATTTATTTATATAATACAGATGAAGACACTCTTTTAAATCAGTTATCATTGAAACAATTCAAAAAATTTCCAATTTGGTTTTCTCTGTAACAATGCTAAATCGTCGTAGGTTTCTTCTGTACTCAACCATTACAGCAAGTAGCATAATGGGATCTAATTTAATCTCTAAATCTACTTTAGCTCAGTCATCAGCCCCAGCAATTATTACCTCAGAAAAAATGCGCCCTCAAATACCACTAGGTGTAGCAAGTGGGGATGTAAAGACAAAAAGCGCGATCATTTGGAGTAAGAGCGATCGCCCTGCCAAGATGATCGTTGAGTATGCTACAGATGCGTCTTTCCGCAATGGGACTAAAATCGTTGGTCCTGTAGCAATAGAAAAAAGTGATTTCACTGCAAGAGTACAATTAAAGAACTTACCTCCTTCTCAACAAATCTTCTACCGGGTCAGTTTCCAAGATTTATCAGATACAAATATCTTCTCAGATTCAACAGTAGGTAGTTTCAAAACCGCACCTCAGCAAGGTGAAGATATCTACTTTGCTTGGTCTGGAGATACAGCGGGTCAAGGTTGGGGTATAAATCCAGATTTTGGTGGGATGAAAATTTACGAAGCCATGCGACAAGTCAACCCTGATTTCTTCATTCATTGTGGAGACTACATCTATGCTGATAATCCCATTGAAAGTGAAGTTACTCTAGAAGACGGTAGTATCTGGCGCAATATTACTACCGAAGAAAAATCAAAAGTGGCGGAGACACTTCAGGAATTTAGAGGCAATTATGTTTATAACTTACTGGATGAACATGTACGCCGTTTCAACTCTGAAGTTTCTCAAATTGTACAATGGGATGACCACGAAACCACTAATAACTGGTATCCTACAGAACAATTATTAAGCGATGATCGCTATCAAGTCAAAAGTGTTGATCTTTTAGCAGCCCGTGCTAAACAAGCATTTTTGGAATATACTCCCATGAATATTTCTGGAGATCCTGGGCTAATTTATCGTTCCTTTGGTTATGGTCCAAATTTAGATATATTCATGTTAGATATGCGTACGTATCGAGGACCAAATAATGCTAATCGCCAAAATACTCCTAGCGAGATGACTGAGTTTTTAGGTAAAGAACAAGTAGCTTGGTTAAAACAAAAATTAAGCAAATCTCAAGCTACTTGGAAAATTATTGGTAGTGATATGCCCATTGGTTTAATAGTGCGAGATGGAGACACTGCTTTTGAAAACATGGCTAATGGAGAAGGACCTCCTTTAGGTCGAGAGTTAGAAATGGCAGAACTTTTACGCCATATCAAAGATAATAATATTAAGAATGTAGTGTGGTTAACAGCAGATGTTCACTATGCAGCGGCCCATTACTATAACCCCAATAAAGCTCAGTTTCAGGACTTTAAACCTTTTTGGGAATTTGTCACCGGACCTCTTAATTCAGGAACTTATGGACCTAAGGAATTGGATAATACTTTCGGTCCAGAAGTGAAATTCCTTTCTATTCCTGATGATCTGACAGCAAATCGTCCTCCAACAGAAGAACTACAATTTTTTGGTACTGTTAAAATCGATGGAGAGACACAAATAATGACTGTTGATTTGCGTAATCTTTATGGAAAAGTTCTTTACAGTATGGATTTAGCCCCTGAAATGTAACACTGAAATTTAGTTATTAATTTTTCATTACTTTTACCAGACCCTGTCTGCATTAGAAAATATTTATGAACATCCCTAGGTCAAACAACCTGGGGATTTCCCTATTATACGTTAAACTCGTCTAATTCAACACGATTTGACACTCCCACGCACTCCGCTAGGCTTCGTGCGGGGATTCTTGCTTCACAGAAGATACTTGCTTTGGCTGACTTTCATCAACTAAAGTAGAGGTTTCGTCTCCACAAGCTTTAGATCCGGTATGCCCTACCGTACTTAGACCGATCTTTAATATATTTATTGCTGCATTTTCATCTCTATCTGCAACATAGCCACAATGTGGACATTTATGTGTTCTAGTAGATAGAGACTTTTGTACTTTTTCACCACAATTAGAACAGTTTTGGCTTGTAAATTGTGGAGGTACAGCAACTGTTATTTTGCCAAACTTTTCTCCAAAATATTCTAGCCATTCTCTAAACTGATACCAACCAGCATCATTTATTGATTTGGCTAGCTTGTGATTTTTAACCATGTTGCGCACTTTTAAATCTTCATAGGCTACCACATCGTTAGAGAGGATTACGCACCTTGCTAGTTTTACTGCATGGTCTTTACGTTGCCTACTTACTTTTAAGTGTGCTTTAGCTAATTTCTGTTTAGCTTTTTTATAGTTGTTAGACTGCTTCTGTCCTTTCTTAAACTTTTTACTTACCTTTTTCTGCAACCGATTAAGTTTCTTTTCCCCTTTTCTATAGAACCGAGGATTATCTACTTTGTTGCCGTAAGAATCGGTATAGAAGTCATTTAACCCCATATCTAAACCAATATTGCTATTGGTCACTGGTACTTCAACACTAGCATCTACAGATATGCCAAACTGGCAGTAGTATCCGTCAGCACGTCTCACTAACCGTACTCGCTTGATATCCTTTACGTCATAGAAGCAAAGGTCATAAGTACCTTTTAGTTTTAGTCTACCGATATCTGTTTTATCAGTTATGGTTATTACTTTGCGGTTAGCTTTCTCATCTAATTTCCAACCAGTAGTTTTATACTCTACAGAGCGGCAATTTTTCTTAAACCGAGGAAAGCCTTTTTTACCTTTTACGTTCTTTTTGCAATTGTCGTAAAACTTGGATATAGCAGACCATGCACGTTCAGCGCTTGATTGTCTAGCCATTGAGTTAAGTTTATCAGCAAAATCAAACTCTTTAGCTAAGATGGCACATTGCTTGTTTAGGTCATATTTATTAACTTTGTCGTTGTCTATCCAATAGCGCAACGCTTTATTTTGAATGAATTGACCTATCCGAATAGCTTCGTCAATTGCTTTATATTGAGCTTTATTTGCTTTTATGCGAAACTCGTAGACAATCATTTAGTTATGCTGATTCTTTAGCTTAAGCTATTATAGCACAGATCTAGAAAAGTGGAGAGCGATTCATCCCCAGGCTTAACAGCGCTGGGGTCTTCTCGCTCGTTAAGATAAATTGACAGCGATCGCTCCTATGTTTAACTTCTGGGAGATGATAATTTAAACTTTATTCGAGCGATCGCCAAATCTACAATATGTCAAGCGTAAATACTTACTTTGAACTCAACAACCATGTCACTGTATATGTGATAATTAGAAATATGTAAGCTAGTTTCTAAATTGGCACTCTGTAAATTGGCTCCCTGTAATACGCGCCTCCGGTTCATTGAAAATTTTCGCTCTCTCTATCGAGGAATCTCATTATTTTGGCGTTTTTTTAGATCTTCTAAGAGAATCAATTTTTAAGCGCGATCGCATTAATTCTTTAACTCATTGGGATGGTAGTGTAACAAAGGTGTTGACAAAGAAACAGATATATTCTCAAATTATCTGCGGATTCTAGGTTATTTGCTTGTTGAATGACAATTTTTAATTGAGTAGATGATGATTTAGTCATTTTTGATTTTGGACTAAAGTCCAACTACAAACCTCGTTTTTAACCTAACTTCTTACTTCAAGACTTCAAAACTTATTACTTCAAGACTTCAAAACTCAACCACAACCAGTAACTTTTGGAAAAGATGCGAGGGTCTGAGTTTCTGCCTCCTGCCTCGGTGCCTCTCTTGCCTCACCTCATTTTTATCGTAAGTATTCACCCGAACTTGATATGATTTAGTCATTTTTGATTTTGGACTAAAGTCCAACTACAAACCTCGTTTTTAACCTAACTTCTTACTTCAAGACTTCAAAACTTATTACTTCAAGACTTCAAAACTCAACCACAACCAGTAACTTTTGGAAAAGATGCGAGGGTCTGAGTTTCTGCCTCCTGCCTCGGTGCCTCTCTTGCCTCACCTCATTTTTATCGTAAGTATTCACCCGAACTTGATATGATTTAGTCATTTTTGATTTTGGACTAAAGTCCAACTACAAACCTCGTTTTTAACCTAACTCATTACTCCTTACTCCTTACTTCAAGACTCAACCACAACCAGTAACATTAGGTAAAGATGCGAGAGTCTGAGTAAACACCAGGCCATTCTCTAATCGGAGTGGTTGATTTAACTATGTGCATACCAGCATCAGCAAAACGTTCTAACGCTGCTGTGGCTGAGTCTGTATAGTCTGCTACTCCAGGCACTACTACCGGAGAAATGCAGTCCGAGAGAATATAAAACTTACTAGCTAAACTAGGATCTTTAGTTTTGATATCCTCTAAGATATCTTCAATAGTCCAAGCAAAGCAATGACTAGCCGCCTCTCCACAGGCAATAATTAAATCATACTCTAAGAGTAACTCTAGAAATTTGGTGTTTTTTCCTGAGATAATTTCTCCATCAGGAGTTGTGGCTACTTCTGGTTGATAAACTGAGTAAAATTCTGTCAGCGTATTACTACCCTTGATTTCTATATGGGCTTGATTTTTACGTGTTAGAGAGTGAAAAAAACGAGCTTCTTCTAAAGAAGGCATCAAAGCATGACCAATACCCCCTAACATAGAATGATAGGGCCAAATAGTTAGAGAAAATCTGCCGTTTGCTTCTAACTGAGCTGTATAATATTCTAAATATTTTTGCAGTTTATCCACCATCTCAGTCTGATTAGTTAAGGCATAGACAGCTTCGGGATCAATTTGCCAACGTTGGGTTTTAACATCTTCATGGGTAACAATAGTTGGCACATTGGGATCTGGATGGTTACCCTTACTATCTATTAATACAGAGGGGAAAAATATTTGATAGGTATTGTGGGTATCTAAAGTAAATATCAGTTTAGTAATTACCCCGAGATTGCGATAGATAAATTCACAAGTGCGCTGAATATCATCTAAGGCACCTGTACCACTGCGACCAGCTACAAATAATTCAAAATCTGGATGACAAAAGGTGAGTTGTTGGTCAATTCCTAATAAGGCTATACGATAGGTATCTTGAATGGCAGGTTGTATATTATGCTGTTTGGCGAACTCTTCAGCAATGGGAGCAATTTCTCGATAACTTACCGGACGAATCTTTGTAATATTTTCTCTTTGGTAAAATGAAGGAAAAGAAAGTTCATAGGATAAATTCATAGTTAAAAAATGAGCTTTAATATTACTATCTATTTTAATAAAATTCTCAAGAAACATGAAAATCTATTTAATTCAAAAAGAAATCCTCATCAATGTGCCTGCTAAAGTATTATTTGAGGCTTTAACTGATTCTCAGCAAATTATTCAGTTTTTTCCTCTAGAAGAGGTTATCTCTAACTGGAAAGTTGGTGGCGAAATTTTTTATAAAGGAACTTACAATGGTCAACAATTTATTGATTATGGCGTCATTGAAATTCTAGAACCTGATTCTAAATTTCAATATAGGTATTGGAGTGATAATCACGGTACTGAAAGAATACCATCTAATTATTTAACGATTTGTTATACACTTACTCCCGTAACAAATACTACTATTTTAAAAGTTGAACACAGGAATATCAAATCTGAACAAATGTATTTATCAATGGAAAGTACCTGGGATTTCTTACTAGCTAATTTAAAAAGTTTTGTAGAAAAAGATATATAATGTTTTAGCTAAAATAATTTATTATTGCTTTAATCTTTATGAACTTATAAAGACACCCTAGAAATCAAAGGACAAATTTCTTGAGAAGAGAATTCCGTGGGAGAGTTATCACTCCAAATATTTTGATATTCTTCTAATTCAGCTTTAAAAGCAATCATTTGTTCAATTTGAGTTTCTAATTGCTTGATTTTATCATTCACTAGGTTTTTTACTAAGTTGCAGGGTGGTTCACCGCGATCGCTAATTTGTATAATTTGTTTAATTTCTTCTAAACTAAATCCCAAAGCTTGAGCTTTTTTGATAAATTCTACTTGGTAAACAGCATGATTACTATAGTAACGATAGCCATTATCACCTATTTTGGCAGGATTCAGTACACCTATGTCACTATAATAGCGAATTGTCCCCACACTCAGACCTGTTTGCTTTGCTAGTTGGCCAATTTTGATATAAGCTACTTCTACCATAATTACTCATGAGTTACACTCAAAGTTAATCCTTATCTAAAACCATTCTACCTAAAACTCAGATCTTGCACTCCTAAAAAAGTACTAAATAGGCAAACAGGCAAGAATCAATTTTTAAAGGCGATCGCATTAATTCTTTAACTCATTACTTCAAGACTTCAAAACTTCAAGACTTCAAAACTTCTTACTTCAAAACTCCTTACTCCTTACTCATTACTCAAACACAACCAGTAGCTTTTGCTAAAGGTGGAAGATCTTTGCTCATGGCTTTGGTTGATAAGTTGAGCGATCGCCAAATTTAGCAGTTCAATATGAGATAATAGATAGGTTAAAAAATAAGTTGTTCAAATAGTTATGGCATATTATTGGTTTAAAGCATTTCATCTAATTGGGATTGTGGTTTGGTTTGCTGGATTATTTTACTTAGTGCGTTTATTTGTATATCATGCGGAAGCGAATCAACAAAGTGAGCCTGCACAAACCATTCTCAAGAATCAATACCAGTTAATGGAAAAACGCCTCTACAATATCATCACTACTCCAGGAATGGTGGTTACAGTAGCGATGGCGATTGGTTTAATTGCTGTACAACCAGAGATTATGAAGTCAGGTTGGTTGCATATTAAACTAACTTTTGTGGCGTTATTGTTAGCTTATCATTTTTACTGTGGTCGTATTATGAAACGGTTAGAGACAGGGGAATGTCAATGGAGTGGACAGCAATTTCGCGCCCTCAATGAAGCCCCGACAGTTTTGTTAGTAGTAATTGTTTTATTAGCAACATTTAAAAACAATTTACCCCTAGATGTCACTACCTGGTTAATTGTGGGTTTAGTAATTGCTATGGCGGCATCTATCCAACTTTATGCGAAAAAGCGCCGACTTGATCAAGAAAAGCTCAATCAAAGCATCTCCGAATCTACTAGTCCACAATCTTAAATATTTACTATGATATCTTCTGTTAATGTTAACCTGAAACATATACAAACCCTAGATTTAACCCCAGTAACTTCAGAAATAGAACCCTTACTCCAAGAGAAAAAAATTGCCTCGGCTGAACAAAAAATGAGTTTCGTGATTGATTATCCCCGAGAAGATAGCGATCCCCGAGAACTTTCTGAGATACCGGAAGTCAGGTTATGGTTTGTGAGACTAGATGCTACTTACCCTTGGTTACCTTTTGTGCTCAATTGGCAAAATGGAGAATTAGCACGCTATGCTAGTATGTTAGTCCCCCATCAGTTTAAACGCAATGAAGGCATAGAATACAATCCCGAAGCTTTAGAGATTTTTACCATGCACAAGGCATTTACTCTCATTGATTGGCTTAAACAGTGGGATATTAATAGTAATTCCCGAGTTAAAGCCATGTTACAGATGTTTGGCTATGAAATTGATGAGGCTTTTTTAAGGGCAATAATTTCTGGTTAATTTCGCCTTAATTTCCCCTTAAACCAATCACAGTAGCCACAGAATCGGCATCGGGTGTTATCCCTGCTTTTACTTGGTTGTTGCTGTGTTTGATGGCACTATCTGGGTCTTTTAAGCCATTACCTGTAAGGACACAAACTATGGTACTATTAGCTGGTACAGTGTCTTTAACTTTGAGTAAACCTGCTACCGAGGCGGCACTAGCGGGCTCACAAAAAATACCTTCATTAGCAGCGAGAAGACGATAGGCTTCTAAAATCTCTTCATCGGTAACGGCGTGAAATTCTCCCTGGGAAGCATCCCGGGTGGCGATCGCCTTTCCCCAATTAGCGGGGTTACCAATACGAATAGCTGTAGCGATAGTTTCTGGAGATTCAATTGGTTTTCCTGCTATGAAGGGAGCTGAGCCTGCGGCTTGAAATCCCATCATTTTTGGCAGTTTTTGACATTTGCGGAATTGGTGATATTGACAAAAGCCCATCCAATAGGCGCTAATATTTCCGGCATTACCTACGGGTATACATAACCAGTCTGGGGCATCTCCCAGGGTATCTACTACTTCAAAGGCGGCGGTTTTTTGTCCTTCTAGACGGTAGGGATTAAGAGAATTTACTAAAGTTACCGGGTATTTTTCCGCCATTTCCCGAACTACTGTTAAGGCTTGGTCAAAATTCCCATCTACGGCGATTACTTCTGCACCATAGAGGAGGGCTTGAGCTAATTTTCCTAAAGCTACGTAACCATCAGGAATAATTACCAGGGCACGCATTCGGGCGCGACTGGCATAGGCTGCCGCCGCCGCAGAAGTATTGCCTGTACTTGCACAGATTACGGCTTTGGCTCCGGCTTCTTTGGCTTTGGTTATGGCCATAGTCATCCCTCTATCTTTAAATGAGCCTGTGGGATTGAGACCATCGTATTTAACAAATACTTCTACTTGACGACCTATTTCACGAGCGATACTTGGTACTGGTATTAGGGGAGTATTTCCTTCTAGAAGGGTTACTACGGGGGTATCTTCCCTGACAGGGAGGTAAGGGCGATAATTTTCTATCAAACCTGGCCAAGAGGTTTGATTTTTTTGTGTTAAGTTAGGTAAATTGATGACCACGATAATTATTAGTTAAATTACTTTTAATATCTTCAAATTTAGTCTTTGAAAGCTGACAGGGTGGCTAGGATATAGACGCCGATTTAAGTTATAGAGGTTGTTTTGTCAGAAAAATTTTTTCTTGTTATAGACTGGTTACAACGGTCAAACTCTCTTAAAATAGATAAAAAGACCCACTTACAGTGCCATTTTAACTTGAAAGTTATTTTAAAAAACCGCGCCACCTGACACCAGCAAACCTAACACCTACCCTCACTTTAAAGAAAGTTGTCACCCCGTCAGTTTTGAAAGTCTACTTTACTTCAATTATAAAATAAAGAGGGACTGTTATCCCTCTTACTAAACAATTGACTTATTTCTCAATCTATCGCGATTGTTGTGGTGCTGAAGCTTGATTTGACCTTGACTTTGGGGGTTTGTTTTTGAGAATTGGTTTGGGTGCTTTGTTTTGAGGTACTTCCCAGTCTGTTTTTAGCCAGTTTGGGCAGTTTTGATCGTAGATCATTTGTAATGCTGCCGCCGCGATCGCCTGAGCATCGTATTCTGGGCTTAATTCTCTCACTATTGGTAAGAAGGAGGCCATTCTTTCTCCTGCTAGAGTTTCTTTGATCTCTTCTTGTAATTTCTCGATCCGATTTGCTTCTACTTCTGCCCTACTAGGTATTTCACATACCTGTAGTTTTTGTCTCACTCGCTTCTCTATCGAACGTAGTAAACGGCGCTCTATTGGTTGTACTAGAGATATTGCTTTCCCTGATTTTCCTGCCCTTCCGGTGCGTCCTATCCGGTGAATATATGTCTCTGTATTGTCCGGTAGGTCATAGTTAATCACGTGGGTTAAGTTTTCCACATCTAAGCCTCTGGCGGCTATATCTGTGGCTACTACCAGACGTACTTTACCATCCCGGAAGCGTTGCACTAGATGTTCTCTTTGGCTTTGAGATAAGTTTCCGTGGTACTCATAAACATTGTGTCCTGATTCTTGCAGTTTTTGGCATAGTTCTGCCGCTGTCTTCTTCGTTCTTACAAATATAATCGCTGATTCTAGATTTTCTAATTCTAGAATTGGTTGCAGTACTTGAACTTTTGACCAACTCCGAGGTACTAAATAAACCTGTTGTTCAATTTTACTTGGTGCTGCCTTTTGATCCTGCACTTTTACTGTTACTGGTGATTGCAAAAAGTTATTGATTAACTC
This sequence comes from Johannesbaptistia floridana, assembly GCF_057440575.1. NCBI lineage: Bacteria > Bacillati > Cyanobacteriota > Cyanophyceae > Chroococcales > Cyanothrichaceae > Johannesbaptistia > Johannesbaptistia floridana. Next base: position 2,582 of record NZ_JALKVM010000190.1, on the reverse strand, counting down.
TTTAATTGCTGGAGGCATTGTGGCACTAAAGCAAGCTGTCCGGCGTTCTACTGGTGCTTGTTTGAGTATTTTTTTCACATCATCAATGAAGCCCATACTTAGCATTTCATCGGCTTCATCTAGGACTATCCAGCTTAATTTGTCTAATCTTAACTTTTTGCGGTCTAACAAGTCTATGACGCGGCCTGGGGTTCCTACTACTATCTGAATACCTCTTTCTAGACTGCGTATTTGACGTTCTATTGATTGTCCTCCACATACTGTGAGGATTTTTATCTTTCTATCTACCCGAAAATCTTCTATTGCCTGGGTTACTTGTTGAGCTAATTCTCGCGTTGGTGTTAATATCAATGCTTGAACTGCTAACTGAGATACTTCAATCTGCTCTAATAGAGGTAAAGAGTAAGCTGCTGTTTTTCCTGTTCCTGTTTGAGATTGACCTACTACGTCGCGTCCTTCTAGTAATTGAGGTATTGCTTGTGCTTGAATCTCTGTTGGTTCTTCAAACCCTAGCTGAGATAAATGTTCTACGCGAGTTTCGGATAATCCTAAACTTTTGAAATCAATGGTCATAATCACTATATTTTGTTTTTTTTACTGATGTTTGTTTTTTTGTTTTCGTTTTTACTAAAGCTATGTCTTTAGCCTTTTTTTTGTGAACTTTTTGGTTAATTCTCTGGCATTTCACCAGATATTTCACCAGATATTTCACCATACAGGTCATAGATATCAGCATCGGTGATGACTACTTTAGCCATGCTGCCGAGGGATACTTTAGTTGATGATGTGGTTTGAACATAAACTAATCCGTCTACTTCGGGAGCAAATCTACTGGAACGCCCAATCAATTCTCCTGTGTTGGGGTTTTCTTGTTCAATTAAGACTTCAACTGTTTTGCCGATACAGGCTTGGTTTTTTCTCTCTGCTATCGGTTGTTGTACTTCCATTAACTTTGCCCTCCGCAATTCTTTGATTGCTTCAGGAACTTGGTTTGGCAGATGATATGCTGGTGTTTCTGCTTCTGGTGAGAATTTAAACACTCCTATATGGTCAAACTGATGAGTCTCTACAAACTTTACTAAGTGGTCAAAATGTTTTTCCTCTTCCCCTGGAAATCCTACTATAAATGTGGTTCTCAAGGTAGCTTGCGGAAGAGCATTTTTTAACTTTTCTATGATCTTATCATTTACCTGTCCTTGCCACGGACGATTCATACTTTTTAAAATCTCTCCGTGAGAATGTTGTAAGGGTAGGTCTAAATATGGCAAGACATTCGGTGTTTCTTTAATTGCTGCAATTACTTTATCAGTTATGCCTGTGGGATAGGCATAGTGAATTCTAATCCACGGTACATCTACTTTCCCTAATTCTCGCAGTAATTCTGCTAGTTTTGGTTCTCCATATATGTCTAAGCCGTAGTTAGTGCTGATTTGGGAGATCAGAATTATTTCTTTTACTCCTTGGTCTGCTAACATTTTAGCTTCCTTCACAATGGATTCTATTGTCCGGGATCTTTGTTCCCCTCTTAACTTCGGTATGATACAAAAGGCGCAACCATAGTCACATCCTTCTGCTATTCTTAAGTAAGCTACTGCTTCTGTGGTAGTTCTATACCTCGGCAGGTTTTCGTCGGCAATATATTCCGGTTTTTGAGATACTGCTTCTACTGTTTTCCCTGCTTCTACTTCCCTTACTACTTCTACTATCTTGTGATAGTCTCCTGTACCTATGATAGCTTTCGCCTCTGGTATTTCTTCTAGTAAGTCTTTTTGAAAGTGCTGTGCCATGCAGCCAGCTATAACTATCTTTTTATCTGCTTCTGCTAACTCTACTAATGTTTTGACTGATTCTTGTCTCGCATCTTCTATAAAGCTGCATGTATTCACTATTACATAATCTGCTAACTCTTCATTAGCATCTACTTCATAGCCTGCTTGTACTAATAGTCCAAGCATGTGTTCTGTATCTATACGGTTTTTTTCACACCCTAAGTGTGATATGGCAATGATTGGTTTTTTGCCCATAAGCAATGTTTTTGTTTTCCTGTAGCGCCATCGCGCTATTTATTTCTCTTCAAGTTAACCCAACTACACTTTGCTATAGCTGGGTTCCCCAACTGCAACAAATCCTTAAGGGTTTTTTCTAGCATAGCATATATTTTAAGAAATATGAACTAATATTTAACTAGACTTTAGCTAGAAAAATTTATAGGCACAATAAATTATCATGATACTTGTTCAACTCAAGTATTTATCATCATGATACCTAGTTGGTTAATTATTGGGTTAGTAGCTTTTGCTTTTGCCTTTGTTTTCAGTAGTTTCGCTAATAATAACCTGGATTGGTTTAACAATTTACGCCGTCCTAGTTGGTTAACTTTTGAAAAGCTAATTCCTGTTATCTGGATTTTTGTCTTTACCTGTGGTGTTGCATCAGCTACTTTGATTTGGAATCAGAACCCCGGCACTACCAATACCTGGTTACTCATGGGTTTTTATTTATTATTAGAAATTGTTATTCTTCTTTACACCGCTTCTAAAAATCTACTCAAATTTACTCAAACAGCAAAATAAGACAGAAAA
>NZ_JALKVM010000189.1:0-16184 GCF_057440575.1 Johannesbaptistia floridana | reverse complement strand
GAGTTAAACTCATGGGAGTTTTCGTTTTAGATTCCCACAAAAAACCATTAAATCCAAGTCATCCTGGTAGAGCTAGAAAGTTACTCAATCAAGGGAAAGCAAGCGTATTTAAACGTTATCCATTTACCATTATCCTTAAGGAGGAAAAACCATTACACACAAACAATAATTTAAAGTTTACGAAAATCGGAACTTATGTCGGTAGAGTTGCAGTTAGAAAAACAGGTAGTTTTAACATTAAAACTGCTAACCAAACAGTTCAAGGTATTAGCCACAAATACTGTAAACCTATTCACAAAGCGGATGGATATAACTATGCAACATAATAATGGTCCCTCATTTCCTCTCATCGCTAACCTGATGAGAGGTTTAGCGAGAGTATCCATGAGGGCGGAAAGATGAGAATATTATAATCAGAAGATTTTCATCAGAAGATTTTCATGAAAACATAGCAAGGTTTATCTTGTTATTTTAGAAATTAAGAATCAAAAATAAAAACATGGCTGAAATATCTGCAAAACTAGTTAAAGAGTTACGAGACAAAACGGGCGCAGGAATGATGGACTGTAAAAAAGCCCTAAAAGAAAGTGACGGAGATCCTACCAAAGCTGTAGAGTGGTTGCGTCAAAAGGGAATAACTTCTGCTGAAAAAAAATCTGGACGCACTGCCGCAGAAGGATTAGTATCTAGCTACATTCATACTGGAGGCCGTATTGGAGTTCTAGTTGAAGTTAACTGTGAAACTGATTTTGTGGCCCGTCGCGATGAATTTCAAGATTTAGTGCGCAACATCTCTATGCAAATTGCGGCTTGTCCCAACGTGGAATATATTAATACTGATGAAATTCCCGAAGAAGTCAAAGCTAAAGAAATAGAAATAGAAATGGGACGAGATGATTTAGGAAATAAACCCCAACAAATCAAAGAAAAAATTGTTCAGGGTAGAATAGATAAGCGTCTCAAAGAACTTTCTTTGTTAGATCAACCTTTTATTAGGGATCAGAGTATTACAGTAGAAGAGTTGATTAAACAAACTATTGCTCAGTTGGGAGAAAATATCAAAGTTCGTCGCTTTGCCCGTTTCATCTTGGGAGAGGGAATCGAAAAAGAAGAAACTGATTTCGCCTCAGAAGTAGCGGCACAAACTGGTCAAAAGTAACTTTTAGCTTACAAGTTGTCTAGTAATATAAAAAGCAACACCGAGTAAATTCGGTGTTGCTTTTTATTCAAGGTATAGCAGTGCTCGTTGTATAGAACTATAATTGATTGCCAGATTTACGGTGAGAAATAGCGGTAACTCCTAGAGATTCTAAAACATGCCCTTGATTAACAGTGGCATAAATTAACCAGCAATCTCCTACTTTAGTACGATTTTCTACAGTACACTCCACATAGGCTAAAGCATCTTTGATAATAATACATTTAGTAGGTGTGGTTTCGGTATCTAGTTGAGTGAAATCATTTTCCTGGGGATTGTGATAATAGGAAAAATGTTTTCTGACAAAACGTCCTTCCTTAAGAATATTCAAGACAAAAATATTGCCTACTTCCATAAGCGCTTCGGCATTTTGTTTATCTTCCAAAGCAATCATAATCCCAGGAGGATTAAAAGAAGCTTGAGATACTCTTGAGGTTAAAAAACTACCTTGAGGAGTAGATACGACACAGACAGAACCGATAATTCTACCTAAGGCTTGTTCGGTGCGATCGCTCTGGGCTTCCGCTAATCCTTGGATAGGTACTCTAGATTTCTTAGATTTCTTTAAGATTTGGGCAAATTCTGTCCCTGCGGTAAAACAGGCTTCTAAATCAGCCTCAGTGGGACTAAAACGAACGCTAATGGGGTTAAACCCAAAGATAAAATTACCATCTCTGAGTTTACTTTCCATCAAGTCGATAGCTTCCCCACTCCAACCATAGGAACCAAAAACCCCAGCTAATTTAGTTTTAGTGGCACAAGCGAGAATAATTCCTAAAGCGGTTTGAATCTGTACAGGCGCATGACCCCCGAGAGTAGGAGAACCGATAATAAAACCATCACAAGCTTCTATAACTCTAGTAATCTCCTCAGGTGAAGCAAACTCACAATTGATCGATTCTACATTAACATTTTGCTTCATTAACCCTTGGGCGATTCCTTGGGCTAAAGTGGCAGTATTCCCATAAGCTGAGGCATATAAGAGAGCAACTGTCAAAGTTTGGGTTTTTTGTTGTTGACACCAATAGCGATAGTCATAGGTTAAACGACTGAGACTGTAGCGTACTATGGGTCCGTGACCTGGAGCATAATATTTAACCTTCATAGAAGGCAACTTATCTAAAATATTTTCTACTTGTCGAGATTGTGTCCCATGGAGACAGTCAAAATAGTAACGGCGATCCTCATCAAATTGCTTAGGATCTTCATCCCAAATATCATCACCACACAGATGAACACCGAAAAACTTATCAGTATAGAGAATACAAGTATCAGGGTCAAAGGTGAACATCCCATCAGGCCATCGGGGAGTGGGAACCGTCATTAGCTGTAATTGGTGTCCTTGTCCTAAATCTAATTTACCTTCCCAGCGAATTACCTGAATTTGCTCTTCCCCTTCAGGGAGGACATTTTTTAAAGCTTTAGCGGCAGGTTTAGAACAGACAATAGTCACTTGAGAGGTTTTTTCCAAAATAACTTTTAGGGTTGCCATGCGGTTAGGATTGACATGACCTAAGATAATGTAATCTAAATCCGATAAGTTTACATGGTTTTCTAACTCTTTGAGAAAAATCTCGGTAAAAGATTCTCCAGGGGGATCGATGAGGGCTAGTTTATCTCCTTTGATTAAATAAGTATTTGCCGTTGTGCCTTTTTGACGAGCATATTCAACCTCAAATTTAAGACGATCCCAAGTTCTAGAGCGAAAAATCTGGGTGTTTTTGCCGATTTCAGCAACTTGTACATCCCGGGTACGGTTAAGAAAAGAAGTTTGAGACATAGTTATAGTTAAAATTATTTACGGTGTGGTTGTGGTAATTGAGAAAAGGCGATCGCATAACTCAGACCAAAGCATCTTTACCTAATGTTACTGGTTGTGGATGAATTATGAGTAATGAGTAATGAGTAATGAGTCTTGAAGTAAGAAGTAAGAAGTAAGGAGTAAGGAGTAAGGAGTTTTGAAGTTTTGAAGTTTTGAAGTTTTGAAGTTTTGAAGTTTTGAAGTTTTGAAGTAAGAAGTCTTGACGTCTTGGAGTTAAAGAATTAATGCGATCGCGCTTAAAAATTGGTTGACCTTTGCAAGATATGGGCTAAAGAGAAATGAACTTTTTCTGAGGTTAATTTAGTACATAAGTACTGGTGGAAGATGTGAGGATTGAGGGTTATCGATGACTGTTACTCATTTCTGGGGTTTCAGGGACATTGCGTCGGAGATGACGTTTAGAAACCTTTTGTTCTGGATCAATTCCTTCAAATGTAGCAGGAAGCCAAACTCTGATAACCATCAAAATTCCTAAAACTAACAAAAAAGAACAGGTAGCAATAATTTGAGTCCAAGGAGTTTCTAAAACACCTCTGACAATTATTTCTCTCAAAACTGAAACAATCGAAACTTCTACCGCTACTCCAATAGAAACTCGTTGTTCTTTAAGATAGATAATCAAGAGGCGAAACAACTCAACCCAAATAAGTAGAGAGAGAATATCTGCTGTTACTTGATGAAACTTCACGGGAGGAAGCAAAGATAAAATCATCTCTCTGATTTGTAAAACCATGAAGCTAAATAAACCAATACACAAGCAGATAACAATACAATCTTGTATCAACTCCAAGGCATAAACAACTTTACTTAAAACTGACCATCTATTATCTGATATATTCACAGGCTTTACAGATTCGTACATATTTTGACTATTAATCTCCTAAGGTAAGTATCTCAAGGTAAACAAAGTGATTTAAATTTAATAATGATTACCAACTTTACGATGGTGTACTGCTGTTAAAGCCTCAGACTTAGAAACTCGTCCTTTGTGGACCACACTATATATTATCCAGTGATCGCTATTTTCTAAACGACTGGTAACTTGACATTCCATATAAGCTAAGGCATCAGCAAGAATAGGCGAACCATTAGTTCCTTGATAGGTTTTTACTCCAGCAAAGCGATCCGCACCAGGGGGAAAACGTTTTAAGAAGTGCTTCATTAAACCTTGATAGTTGTCTTCTTCTAAAACATTGAGGATGAAAGTATCTCCTACTTGCATTAAAGATTCAATCGCCCGATCTTTGGCTACGGCAATCGCTACCCCCAAGGGTTTAGTACTTCCTTGTATCACCCAAGAGGCTAACATCGCCCCAGATACATCTCCTTTTTGGGTGGTAATTATATATAGTCCACCACTGATTCTTCCTAACGCTCGATCTAAATCATGATTAATTTCTTTAATCTGTTTAATCGTTTTATCTCGGGTTAACCATTGTCCTAAATCTGTTCCTGCTTCTTCGCACAGTTTATCTATGGTTGGTGTTGGTGTTTCTTTCACTAGTATGGGAGCAAATGCTTCCTTTAGTCCAATTTCTTGGAATTTATTGCGCAAAGGATAAATTGGTTCATCTTCCCCACCCCCTGACTCAAATAGTCCAATACTCTGTTTAGAATGAGCTGCCGCTAATATGGTACTAATCACGGTAAGAGCTGAACTATCAGACTGAGAGGGCATTCCTAGGACTATTCCTGAGGCGGCCATCACCAATTCTCTGACTTCATGGGGCTCAACGCTAGTAATATCTATCCATTCTATGGCTACATCGGTTTTACTAATTCCTTTGGCGATCGCCTGGGCTAAATGTTCACTATCACCATAAGCTTCTGCATACAATAACGCCACAAAGGTTTCTGTTTTCGCTTGGTCTTTACTCCACTCTTCATATTTATTTACCCAATCACTTAGATGGTTTTGTAATAAAGGACCATGACCTGTAGCGATTAAATCTATCTCAAATTTGGCCATTCTTTTGATCGCGCTTAGAACTGATCTCGCATTCGGCCCCATTAAACAATCATAGTAATATTTAAAGTCTTCTTCAAGTAAGTCTGTTTCTTCATCGTAGAGAAGATCGTCACAGTAGTGCATCCCAAAAGCATCACAGGTGAAGAGAATACGGGATTTTTGATCATAGGTAAATATTGTATCTGGCCAATGGAGATTAGGGGCAGATACAAATTCTAATATATGGTTTTCTCCTAGGTCTAGGGTGTCACCATTTTTTACCTGTATACTCTCAAAGGGTTGATTAACTAGGTTTTCCAGAAACTGAAGAGCGACTTTTGATCCTACTACTGTGACTTGGGGCGCAAGCTTTAGTATATCTTTTACTAATCCACTATGATCTGGTTCTGTGTGGCTGATAATCAGATAATCGAGACTGGATAAATCTATCTGATTTTGTATTTCTTCTAGATATAAACTTTCAAATTTCCTATGGGATGTATCAATTAGAGCTGTTTTTTCTCCCTGAATTATAAAAGAGTTATAGGTTGTACCGTTACGCAAACCAAATTCGATATCAAAGCGATCTCTATCCCAGTCTAAACAACGAATAGCAGTTGTTTGATTATCAAGGTTTCTAGTTTGTATTGTCAAACGACTGGATGAATATATATTTTGTACCGTTGCAACCATAGATTTTTCCCTCTGAACAACTCGTTTAATATTTCTTAATTTCTATGATTACTTGATACATATAGTTTGTCAAATGTCAGTTTTTTAAGGCAATGATAAGATATTTAAATCATTCAAAATCTCTTATATTAGAGATAATTAACTGTTTTGAACACGGCAACCTCCGGGAGAGGGCTATCCTTTATAAGGAACTCACCAAACCCTTGTATAGCAAGGGAGCACCGGAGCACGGGAGCAGGGAGAGGGGTTTTAAGTAAAATTACTTAATTTGCCAAATAATGTATATTTTTATACATTATTTCCTTCATCTTTACCCAAAGTTACTTGTGTGGATGAATCTTGAAGTCTTGAAGTCTTGAAGTAATGAGTTTTGAAGTAAGAAGTCTTGACGTCTTGGAGTTTTGGAGTAATAAGTTTAAAGTTTTTTTAAGTAATATAAAGTCCGTTTAATCAGTTATATTATGAGATATCTGATTCATTCTAAGGTATTTCATTACTAGCTTGTTTTAGAATACGTTCTTGTTCTTCTAATGGTGTTTCAGCAGGTACAATTTTTGCATGAGGACGAGGACGGCTGACAAATTCTTTCCAAGCAGTTTCATCTTTTCTATTTTTTAAAACATATTTTCTTAGTTCATTTAAGGGCATTTCTTTAAAGTTCAACAATTTCATACCTCCATTTAGCATCATTAAAAATTGTTATCTCAATACTTTGCTTCTCACCTGCAATTTCAAGATTAATTATCAAGGAGGAAATTTCTGCATAAATTGGCGATCTAAATAGTCTTTAAAATACCAACATAGAGGAGATCGCCAACCCCAATTACCCCAATAGTGCGATCGCCTGTTTATTCCTAGTGCCAATTAAACTCAAATAGAGTTTTTCTGGGAAATAAACCTGAAGAGTTTGAATTAGCAACAAATTAGATTAAGTACGGAGAGAGAGGGATTCGAACCCTCGGTATCCCTTACAGAATACAACAGATTAGCAATCTGCCGCTATCGTCCACTCAGCCATCTCTCCTGGCATACATAAATAATATAGCATAGTATAAATAAATTTGACAACTATTTCAAGATGAATTATCAAGGAGGAAATTTCTGCATAAATTGGCGATCTAAATAGGGCTTGCTGAATAAATGTAAAACTTTTGCTAGATAAAGGTTTGAGCCCATTTTTATCATAAAAAGTGCAAGGTTTTTTGATATATTATGCTAGAAAGAGTGCATTTTTTTCTTTGATTACTCGAAAATTCATAAATCATTATTACCTCCGTGCCTCGGTGCCTCCTGCCTCTCTTGCCTTTCTCCTCACCAAAACTTACTTTTTCACCCGTACCCTAAATAGTCTTTAAAATACCAACATAGAGGACGCCTGTTTATCCCCCGTGCCAATTAAACTCAAATAGAGTTTTTCTGGGAAATAAACCTGAAGAGTTTGAATTAGCAACAAATTAGATTAAGTACGGAGAGAGAGGGATTCGAACCCTCGGTATCCCTTACAGAATACAACAGATTAGCAATCTGCCGCTTTCGACCACTCAGCCATCTCTCCTGGCCTAGATAAATAATATAGCATAGCATAAATAAATTTGACAACTATTTCAAGATTAATTATCAAGGAGGAAATTTCTGCATAAATTGGCGATCTAAATAGTCTTTAAAATACCAACATAGAGGAGATCGCCAACCCCAACTACCCCAACTAGCGATCGCCTGTTTATCCCCAGTGCCAATTAAACTCAAATAGCGTTTTTGAGGTAAATAAACCTCCAAAGGTTGATTAAGCAACAAATTACACCAATTATTATACAAAGGTTTACCCTGACGCACGGCAAATACACCAGCCTTGGGGCGAGGATATTGAGACATAGTAGCCACATCTCCTGCCGCAAACACAAAAGGATGTAACAGAGATTGTAGAGTTTGACTGACTAAAATAAATCCCTTGGTATCAGTTGCCAAACCCGAAGCAGCCAGCCAAGCAGGTGCCGAAGCTTGAGTTACCCAAAACACATAATCACAATCTACCTTTAATTCTCCAGAAACTACCTGATGAGGTAAAACCTCTGTAACTCTACTATTGAGATGCAGTTTTACTCCACGAGATACCAGTAACTTCTCTAAATGTTGACTCACCCATTGATTATGATTCGGTAACAAAGCATCATTACTCTGAAAAAGATGAATAGTAAGTTGTTGAGAAGCTAAAATTTGTTGTAGACGATGTTGAGAATTTAAGGCTAACTCCACACCCCCTGCACCACCTCCTACTATAGAAATAGTTAAACTAGAGGGAGAATGCTGCAATAAATCATCCCAGAATTTTAAAAACTGGGGCACAGGTTTGATAGGAATAGCATATTCAGCAGCACCCGGAACCTTAGATATATTCGGAGTACTACCTATATCTATAGAGAGATAATCAAAGGAAATGGGGGGATTTTCTTGGCAAAAAACTTGTTTTTTCTCTAAATCTAAACCAATAACTGTATCTAAACAAAACTCAGCCCCAGCAAATTTAGCTAAATCAGGTAAATTAATATGAGTCTCATCAAAAGTGTAAAAACCAGCTAAATAACCAGGCAACATACCAGAATAGGGAGTAGCAGTGACATTACTAATAAGAGTTAATTTAACATGGGGGAGAGGATTACTACTCCAAAGTTTAAGAGCGATCGCATGGCTATGACCTCCACCAATCAAAACCAAATTTTTAATACTGTTTAAGATAGTTGTCATCAAAGAAAAATATAAATTATATCTAAATTTTAACTAATGAAAAACTTTCAAACCCAGGCACCATTTGAAGCCACAGGAGATCAACCCAAGGCGATCGCCAATTTAATAGAATCTCTCAACACAGGGCAACGCTTTCAAACACTCCTTGGCGCTACTGGCACTGGTAAAACTTTTTCCATAGCTAAAGTCATAGAAAAACATGGCAAACCGACTTTAGTTTTAGCCCATAATAAAACCTTAGCAGCACAATTATGTAATGAATTGAGAGAATTTTTTCCCCATAACTCCGTTGAATATTTTGTTAGTTATTACGACTACTATCAACCAGAAGCTTATCTGCCTGTGTCTGATACTTATATAGAAAAAACTGCTTCTATCAATGATGAAATTGATATGTTGCGACATTCAGCCACTAGGTCTCTATTTGAACGAAATGATGTTATTGTGGTTGCTTCTATTAGTTGTATATATGGCTTAGGGATACCTTCACAATATCTAAAAGCCTCAATTCCGATTCAATTAGGACAAGAAACCGAACAACGTCAATTATTACGAGATTTAGTTAATATTCAATATCAACGCAATGATACTGACTTAAGAAGAGGAACTTTTCGGGTCAAAGGAGATATTGTAGAAATAGTTCCTGCCTACGAAGATAGAGTAATTCGCATGGAATTTTTTGGTGATGAAATAGAAGCAATTCGTTACTTAGATCCAGTTTCCGGCAAAAGTTTACAAAGCCTAGATAGAGTAAATATATATCCAGCTCGTCACTTCGTTACACCAGAAGAAACATTACTAGAAGCTTGTGAAAATATCGAAGCAGAATTACAGGAAAGATTAATAAACTTAGAAGCTGCGGGTAAATTAGTAGAAGCCCAACGCCTAAAACAGCGCACCCGCTATGATTTAGAATTACTAAGAGAAGTGGGTTATTGTAATGGAGTAGAAAACTACTCCCGTCACTTAGCTATGCGCCCAAGTGGAGCACCTCCAGAATGTTTAATCGATTATTTCCCCGAAGATTGGCTATTAGTAGTGGATGAATCCCATGTAACTGTGCCTCAAATCAGAGGCATGTATAATGGCGACCAATCCAGAAAAAGAGTATTAATTGAGCACGGCTTTCGTTTACCGAGTGCCGCAGATAATCGCCCTCTCAAAGCCGAGGAATTTTGGGCGAAGGTGAATCAATGTATTTTTGTGTCTGCAACTCCTGGAGATTGGGAAATTGAACAGTCACAGGGACATGTTTTTGAACAAGTTATTCGTCCTACTGGTGTAGTAGACCCAGAAATTTTTGTTCGTCCTACAGAAGGTCAAGTAGACGACCTATTAGGAGAAATTAGAGATAGAATCAAGTTGAAAGAAAGAGTGTTAATTACCACTCTGACAAAAAGAATGGCTGAGGATTTAACGGAGTATTTTGATGAAAGAGGAGTAAAAGTGCAATATCTTCACTCAGAAATTCAGTCTATTCAACGTATTGAAATTTTACAAGGATTGAGAGAGGGAGATTTTGATGTGTTAGTTGGGGTGAATCTCCTTCGGGAGGGTTTAGATTTACCGGAAGTTTCCCTAGTGGCTATTTTAGATGCAGACAAGGAGGGATTCTTGCGTTCAGATCGCTCTTTAATTCAAACTATAGGAAGGGCTGCTAGACATATTCGTGGACAAGCTATACTCTATGCGGATAATCTGACTGAAAGTATGCAAAGGGCAATTGAAGAAACCCAAAGACGTAGAGAAATTCAAATCGCCTATAACCAAGAGCAAGGAATTACACCGCAACCAATTGTTAAAAAAGCGAGTAATTCTATTTTAGCTTTCTTAGATATCTCTCGCCGTCTCAGTGAACAGGAATTAGCTACAGTTTGCCAAGAGTCTGATAATGTCCCTTTAGATAAGATACCTGAGTTACTTGAACAGTTGACCGCTAAAATGGAAGAGGCTGCTAAAGAGTTGGAATTTGAACAAGCGGCACAATATCGGGATCAAATTCAGCAACTACGTCAGCGTCTCTTAGGAGTTAACTGACGGGGTGAGCTTTTATTAGTCAACAAATATCTTAATAAACCTTGTCATAACTTATTAAACCTGTATAGAATACAATTAATGTGAAATATTAAATCAACTGGTAACACAATCTTAATAACAGGTTTGGTTACTATTTTGCTAGGGGGATTATATTTTAGATTATACAATACGCCAGAATTTTCACAAAGTAACGATAGGTTACTTTTATTTTTAAGGAGTGGATTAATTGGATTGTTACCAATGTGTTCACTCTTATCTAAGAGTGGCGAAGCTGTTTTACAATACTTGAGTTTACGCTTAACATTAATTAGGCTAGGTTATACTCCCTGGAATTATCCACGCTTTTTAGATTATTGTACAGAACAATTATTGTTAGAACGTGTAGGTTCGGGTTACTGTTTTATTCATCCCTTGTTACAGGAACACTTGTTGTGAATTAGATGCTGAAAGGGATAATCTTTGTCTTGTGCAGTTATTTGATTGGATGTTGTCCATAAAATGGCAAAACTTCTCTCCAATGGAATCTTTTTGAGAGCGAAAAAATTCAGTGTAGATTGCAAGCGTAGTACAAATAAAAAATGTAAATAAAGATTTATACTATTAGATACGCGCCCTCGCCATAGGCGAGATCTTTTCAAGATCGCTTGATCTAGATCGTGATTTGAACGCAAAAAGTAAATGTCTGATTTACCAAAACCAGTTGTCTATCAAATTAAAGTAGTATTACAGGGTATCAGCCCGATGATTTGGCGTCGCTTGCTGGTCAAAAGTGATAGCACCATCGAAGACTTACATTATACACTACAAATAGCGATGGGATGGGGTGCAATAAACTTACTCAAAATTGCCAGCAAAAGCAAAGAGAGCGCCTCTCTTAGCTATTTTGTGGTCAATAATCTTGAGTTATTGGGAGGCGCTCTCCGCCACTTCACAAGTGATTTGTGACCGCGTATCTGCGGTCAACCAATTTTTAAGCGCGATCGCATTAATTCTTTAACTCATTACTTCAAAACTAATTACTTCAAGACTTCAAGACTCATTCTCATTACTCATTACTCCTTACTCCTTACTCATTACTCAACCCCAACCAGTAACATTTGGGTTTTGATGCTTTGGTGTGAGGTAATAGTGATTCAATTACCAATCATCATGGTTGTGGCAGCAGTTGTGGTAGCAGTTGTGGAAGTAGCTGTGGCGGAGGTTAATCTGATTAACATACAAGAAACTTGTCAAGAAAAATGTTTATAAAGCATAGGCAACTTCCTGGGACTTTTTAAAGAGAATCGTTTTCCAAAATTAATCATCATCAAAAAACTCCAAAAACTCTAAATCATCATCCGGCCCAAATATTTTAGTAGCATCATACACGGTTAATTTATCAGCAACTTTGACATTCTCTCTTTTAGCCCAAAGAATGTCAGAACTTTTTTCTCCTTCATCATCATCCCACTCCCACGTATAAAATGGATGACCACTGACATCGGCTACGGCGTGTTTATTATCATTAATAATTAATAAATCTTTATTGCCTAAGTCTTGTTTCATTTTAAGACCTAATTTAATTGCTTCTGCTTCATACATATCAATATAATCTTCGATATAATATTTATCAATTATATTCAGAATTTTTACCCACTTGTATTGTGAATCAAAAACTGCTCTAGCAGTAGCTACGTGAGTTTTCTCCGGGAGAAATTGACAATAGCTGATTAGCTGTTGAGTTATTTCTACCAACTCTTCATATCCAAGAGCATAACTATTATTTGGTAATAATTTATCCCAAGTTTCTAGTTCATTTTCTTCTATCTCTGAAAAATCTATCATAAATTCCCACCAAGAGAAAATTTCTTCAAAATCAAAATATTTTAAAGCCAAGTTATAATCAATCATGTCAAAACCAGCATCGGTAATTATTGAATTATTTGCCGCTAGTTTGACTAATGGAGAATGATGTAAACTCAAAAAATGTGGATATATACTTTTTTTTCCTTTCTTCTTTCTTTTTCTCAAGATTTTGTTGATACACCTACTACTATTATCTACATCAATGATGAATAATAAAAATTCTTCGTTGTGGAGATAGAAATATGGTTAAACTAAATTCATTGATCATTTGTCGCGATCGCTCAAAATATCTAGATGAAAAACCTTACTATATATATAGTATAGTATATATAGTAATTAGGCTATTTACTCATTATTTATATTCTGCTCAATAGTACTCAACAATGCTTTCAAGCTTTCATCTTCTGGATACAGTTCAATTAACTTTTTCAAAGGAGGAATCGCCCCTTCGAGATCGTTTTGTTGTAAACGTATCTCTACTAATCCTTGTAAAGCAGTTACATTTTCTGGTTCTCTTTCTAATACTAACTCATAACCCTCGGCTTGTTGTTCTAATACCTCCTCGATAGAAGGCTGAGGAGGTATATCTGTCTGTTGTCTGGTAGTAGGATTTCTCAGTAAATTTATGAATAAAAAAAGAGTAGAGCCGATAAAAGATAACCCAGAAACAATGAGAATTATACGCTTAATCGGACTTTCAGATTTTTGTTTAGGCATTTGAATAATTATCTCCCCAACTCCCCTCAAAATTTCAGGAGGCTTTTTTAGTTTTCTTTTTATCTTAACTGTAGTACAAGAGTTTTTTTTGCTTGATAGCAAAATATAGCATTTTTCGGACTCATGAGGTTGTACCTAACTCTCGGAGCCTCTCTTGCCTCTCTTGCCTCAAAAGGATAACCTCTGTACCTCACCAGTATGAGAATTGCTATAGTATTTTGCTATGTGCCAAGGAAAGAGCGATTACCTCTTGTTTACGTAGCCTAGAAAAATTAAATATATAATAGAATTACATATAAATTGGAGGTGCAACAAATGACAATAACTCCTATCCCATATTCAGGCTTATACACCATAATAGAGGAAAAAGAACAATTAATTCCCCTAAAACATACAGAAGTTAACGCAAAAATTAGCGGTAATATCAGCAGAGTTCAAGTAAAACAGACATTTACTAATCCCTTTAATCAAGCATTAGAAGCAACTTATGTATTTCCATTGCCTGATGAAGCGGCGGTAGATAAAATGGAAATAAAAATAGGCGATCGCCTAATCCAAGGAAATATCAAAAAAAAAGAACAAGCACAACAAATATATCGCCAAGCTAAACAACAAGGTAGAACAGCAGGATTACTAGAACAACAAAGAGATAATATCTTTCGTCAATCTTTAGCTAATATCAGACCCAAAGAAGATATCGAAGTAATTATCTACTATACTGACAGCCTGAAATTTTGGGGAGGAGATTATGAATTTATCTTTCCTATGGTAGTAGGACCCCGTTATATTCCTGGAACTCTAATTGATAGAAGTGGAGATACAGATGAAGTTCCTGATGCTAGTAAAATCACTCCTCCAATCTCACGTTCTGGCCATGATATCCAAGTTACCGTAGATATTGTAGTAGGATTCCCTATTACCAAGGTAGAATCACCTTCTCATTTAATAGAAACTCAAAGTACCAAAAAAGGATTAAGAATAAATCTCAGTCCTATAGATAATATACCCAACAAAGATCTAATAATCAAATATACCGTTGCTAAAGAAATCACTCAAATCACAGGTTTAACTCAAAAAGACCCCCAAGGAGGACATTTTGCCCTGTATTTAATTCCAGCTTTAGCCTATAAACCTGAAGAAATTGCACCAAAGGACTTAGTATTATTGATTGATACCTCAGGTTCTCAATCAGGACCACCTATAGAACAGTGTAAAAGGTTAATGAGAAAGCTGGTAGAAGGTCTTAATCCCTACGATACTTTTAGCATCATTGATTTTAGCAACACAACCCGAAAATTATCCTCAACCCCTTTAGGTAATACTCCAAATAATCAAGCAAAAGCAATACACTATATCAACCAATTAACAGCAAATGGAGGCACAGAATTACTCAGGGGAGTTCAAGAGGTTTTGAGATTTCCTCAACCAAATTTGGGCAGACTCAGAAGTATAATTCTACTTACAGATGGTTATATAGGTAACGAAAAAGCAGTTTTAGCAGAAGTGGAAGAGAAGCTAAAACCAGGCAACCGTCTATATAGTTTTGGTGCGGGGAGTTCGGTTAATCGCTTTCTCCTCAATCGCATCGCCGAAGTAGGAAGAGGATTTTCTCAAATTATTCGTCATGATGAACCAATAGATGAAGTAGTAGAAAATTTCTATCACAAGATGAATAATCCGGTACTTACTAATATAGAAGCGATTTGGCAAGGTTCAGGGATAGCACCAATGATTTATCCCCAAACACCACCAGATTTATTTAGTAACCAACCTCTAGTTTTATTTGGGCGTAAACAAGATAGCCTGCCTGGTGTCTTAACTATTAGAGGAAACCTAGGCACAGGAGAAGTTTACCAGCAATCATTCTCCGTGAATTTCGACGAATTTGATAATCCGGCAATCTCCCAACTGTGGGGAAGAGCGAGAATCAAAGAATTAACCTCCCAAATGTATCAATATCCTGACTCGAAGCTAGTGGAAGAAGTCACCAACACGGCTCTATCCTATCAATTGTTATCAGAATATACAGCCTTTGTGGCTGTCAGTGATGATGTGAGAGTAAATCCCTATCAAACAGGTTTGAGTGCCGAAGTTCCTGTGAATATGCCCGAGGGAGTGAATATGAGGTCACCTGCTCACGGGTTCCTTTTTCCTCGCACTTATCATGTTACACAAATGGTTGACGAACGTTGTAATGATGTTACACAAATAGTTGAGGAACGTTTTATAGAGGAGAGAGATGTTTATCGCGTCGATGCTGAAGAAGATTGTGACTATGAGTACATGGACTTATGTGCAGAGGAGTCAGATTTATTTGACATTGGCTTGGATGCACAAAGAAATAACCAATATGAGATCTTAGATGATGATAATGATAATTGGTCGGATATTATCGGATTATTTGATGAAAGAGAATCACGAAAATCTTATCAAAAGCTGAGAATCCTCGAAACTGCTAATTTAGATTCTGAATCAGTAAAAATCTTAACTCAAAAGTTAGAGAGTATTGATTTATCCACGACTATTCAAGGGAAACTAGTTTTCCAAATAACAGTTAACCAAGGACGTGTTCAATCAGTGACCGTAAACAAGAAAGATTCGACAATTACAGATACTTCAACTATCAAGCAATTAATCACAACGATTATTTGTTGTCGTTTTTCTCAATCTGTCAACGTTTCTGGAGTCTTAGTATTAGAACTTCAATAGAGTTTTTAAGCTTGTTGTCACCCCGTCAGATTGTTAACACGAACTACTGCTATATATAGTATATTGTTGGGTTTCGTTACCTCAACCAAACCTACATAGGGCTTCAATACTTCTTACCTTAAGACTTAAAGACTTCTTACTTCAAGACTTCAAGATTCATCCACCACAAGTAAATGAGTGATAAAGATGCTTTGGTCTTAGGTAAGAGGGGTTGGGGGGATCTGTAAATATAAATATTGTTAACACAAACTACTGCTATATATAGTATATTGTTGGGTTTCGTTACCTCAACCCAACCTACATAAGGCTTGCTGAATAAATCTAAAACTATGATTTGTATAGGTTTGAGCTGGTTTTCTCTTCTTCAAAAGTGCCAAGTAGTAGGGGCGCAAGGCTTGCGCCCATCGCTGATACTCATAACAAAAGCGCCCATCGCTGATACTCATAACAAAAGCGCCCATCGCTGATACTCA